>DASYQW010000028.1 GCA_036005065.1 Candidatus Methylomirabilota bacterium
GGCCCCCACAGCGCGGCGGTGCAGCCGCGTGAGGAGCGCCGTGATGTCGGCATCGGTCGGCGGCGGCAGGCGGTGGAAGATGGGCCGGGCGGTCGGGGTCGTGCGCGTGTAGACGCCGTCGAAGACGAGCGAGTGGAGTGAGCTCCGCCGCGGGCGTCGACCACCCCCTGCCGGCTCGCATGCCGCCGCAGTCACCTGAAGACGGTGCGCAGGAAGATGCGCAGCACCGCGCGCGTCAGCTCCGCGTCGAAGGCGAGCTGGTAGCGCACCGGCACCGGCACGGTGAAGACCGGCCCGGCTTGACAGCGTCGGGGCGATTTAGTATTTATTAACTGTACTTCATCTAGGCTGAATCCCGGACCGGAGTGTGCCGATGCGGACCCTTCTGTCCCTCACGGTCAACGGCGAGATCCACGAGGTCGCGGTCCCGGTGCACAAGACCTTGCTCGAGGTCTTGCGGGAGGACCTCGGCCTCATCGGGACCAAGCATGGCTGCGAGCTCGGCGAGTGCGGGACCTGCACCGTGCTGGTCGACGGCGAGCCCGTGCTCTCCTGCCTGGCCCTGCCCGTCGAGTGCCAGGGGGCGGAGATCCTGACCGTCGAGGGCATGGCCGGGCCGGATGGCCTCCACCCGCTCCAGCGCGCCTTCGCGGAGCTGGGGGCGGCCCAGTGCGGCTACTGCACGCCGGGGATCCTGCTCACCGCGATGGCGCTGCTCGAGGGGGAGCCCCGGCCGACGCGGGACGCGGTCAAGGCCGCGCTGGCCGGGAACCTCTGCCGCTGCACGGGCTACACGAAGATCCTGGATGCGGTGGAGCTGGCGGCCGGCCGCATCGCGGGAGCGCGCGCATGAGGGAGGGCCCGCTCTCGGTCGTCGGCCAGCCGCTGCCCAAGGTCGACGCCTGGGCCAAGGTCACCGGCGAGACCCGATTCGCCGACGACCTCGTCCTGCCGCGGATGGCCTACGCGAAGATCCTCCGCGCCCAGCACCCTCACGCCCTCGTCAAGCGCGTCGACGGACGCCGGGCCCGCGCGCTGCCCGGCGTCTATGCGGTCATCACGGGCCAGGACTTCCCGCCGGTGAAGTTCGGCATCATGCCGGTGAGCCAGGACGAGGAGCCGCTCTGCCGGGAGAAGGTCCGCTTCGTGGGCGACCCGGTGGCCGCCGTGGCCGCGGTCGACGAGGAGACGGCCGAGCGGGCCATGCACCTCATCGAGGTGGAGTACGAGCCGCTCCCGCCGCTCATGTCGATCGAGGAGGCCCTCCGCGACGGGAGCCACCGGATCCACGAGTACGGCGACGGCCACAACATCCACAAGATGGTGTCCCTCGAGTTCGGCGATGTCGAGGAAGGCTTCCAGGGAGCCGACCTCGTCCGCGAGGACGTCTTCTTCTTCCAGGGGAACACGCACCTCCCGATGGAGCAGCACGCCGCCGTCGCCCAGTGGGGCGCCGACGCGAAGCTGACCCTGTGGTCCTCGACCCAGACGCCCCACTACGTCCACCGGGCGCTCGGCCGGGTGCTCGGCCTTCCGATGAGCCACATCCGGGTCATCGCGACGCCGAACGGCGGCGCCTTCGGCGGCAAATCCGATCCCTTCAGCCACGAGATGGTGGTCTGTCGCCTGGCCCAGCTCACCGGGCGCCCCGTGAAGACGACGCTCACCCGGGAGGAGGTCTTCTACACGCACCGCGGCCGGCATCCCGTCCTCATGTGGATCAAGTCGGGCGTCACGCGCGACGGCCAGATCCGGGCGATCCACTTCCGGTCGTATCTCGACGGCGGAGCCTACGGCTCCTACGGCGTGGCCTCGACCTTCTACACGGGCGCGCTCCAGACCGTGACCTACAAGGTCGAGCGCTACAAGTTCGAGGGCTGCCGGGTCTTCACCAACAAGCCGCCATGCGGCCCCAAGCGTGGCCACGGAACGCCCCAGCCGCGCTTCGCGCTCGAGGTCCACCTCGACAAGATCGCCGAGGCGCTCGGCCTCGACCCCGCCGAGCTGCGCCGCCGGCACGCCGTCGACGAGCACACCAAGACCGTGAACCACCTGACCATCACCACCTCCGGGCTCCGGGAGTGCCTCGACCGGGTCGTGGCGGCCTCGGGCTGGCGGGAGAAGTTCCGGAAGCTCCCCTATGGCCGCGGCATCGGGATCGCCGCCTCCTCCTACATTTCCGGGGCCGGGCTGCCCATCTACTGGAACGACATGCCGCACTCGGGCGTCATGGTGAAGATCGACCGGGGCGGCGGCGTGGCCGCCTTCTGCGGCTCGATCGACATCGGGCAGGGGTCCGACTCGATCCTCGCCTACGTGGTGGCCGAGGTGCTGGGGATCCGCCCCGAGGACATCCGCGTGGTCACCGCCGATACCGACCTCACGCCGGTCGACCTCGGCTCCTACTCCTCGCGGGTGACGCTCATGAGCGGCAACGCCGCCAAGGAGGCGGCCGAGAAGCTCCGCGGCCTCCTGCTCGACGCCGCGGCCAAGAAGCTGGAGGTCTCCCCGGCCGACCTCGAGGCGCGCGACCGGCGGATCTTCCTGCGGCAGGAGCCGGCCCGGGGCCTCGCCTTCGACGAGGCGGCCCGCCTCGCCGAGGCGGCCTACGGGACTCTGGTCGCGGCCGGCTCCTACACGCCGCCCAAGCGCGCCGCCAAATTCAAGGGCGCCGGGGTGGGCCCGACACCGGCCTACTCCTACACGGCCTCGGTCGTCGAGCTCGAGGTGGACCCGGACACGGGCGAGATCCGGATCGACCGCGTCTGGGTCGCCCACGACGGCGGCACCGCGATCAATCCCCTGCTGGTCGAGGGCCAGGTCGAGGGCTCCATCTACATGGGGATCGGCGAGGCGCTCATGGAGGAGCAGGTCTTCCGCCACGGGCTCCACAAGATCCCCTCGATGCTGGAGTACAAGAGCCCGACGACGCTGGAGACGCCCGAGATCACGACGATCCTCGTCCAGACCCGCGACCCTGAGGGGCCGTTCGGGGCCAAGGAGGCCGGCCAGGGCCCGCTCCTTCCGGTCATCCCGGCCATCGCCAACGCCGTCTGGGACGCGGTGGGCGT
Organism: Candidatus Methylomirabilota bacterium; assembly: GCA_036005065.1. Lineage (NCBI taxonomy): Bacteria > Methylomirabilota (SeqCode) > Candidatus Methylomirabilota bacterium. The sequence continues at coordinate 3,072 of DASYQW010000028.1, forward strand.
GCGGATCGACGAGGTCCCGATCACGCCGGAGAAGATCCTGAAGGCCCTCGACGACCGGGCCAAGGGGCGGCCCGGCCGGTTCGGCCCCGAACGCCTGCCCCCCGTCGTCTTCCGGGACCCGACCCGGGTTCCGCCCCCGTGGGTCGATCCCGAGGGCCGAGCCTCCACGACGATCCACGGGAGCAACGACCGTCGGCCCCCTGTTGGACAAGAGCCGCGGCCATGATGCGGCTCCCGCCGTTCACCTACCTCGCCCCGCGGCGGCTCGAGGAGGCGGCGCGACTCCTCGCCGAGCACGGTCCCGAGGCGATGGTCGTGGCGGGGGGAACGGACCTCTATCCGAACATGAAGCGGCGGCAGTTCGAGCCGAGCGTGCTGGTGGGGCTGCGCGGGATCCGTGACCTCGCTCAGATCGCGGGGAGCGCCCGAGAGGGCATGCGGATCGGCGCCGGGGCGACGCTGACCCGCGTCGCCGAGCACCCCGAGGTGGCGACGCACTACACCGGGCTGGCCCGGGCCGCCGGGGTCGTCTCCACGCCCCAGCTCCGCAACATGGGGACCCTCGGGGGAAACGTCTGCGTCGACACGCGGTGTAACTACTACAACCAGTCCTACGAGTGGCGGAAGGCGATCGGCTTCTGCATGAAGAAGGACGGGGACATCTGCCTCGTGGCGCCGGGCAGCTCGCGCTGCTGGGCGGTCTCGTCGTCGGACACGGCCCCCGTCCTCTGGAGCCTCGGCGCCGAGCTCGTGCTGATCGGCCCGGCCGGCGAGCGGCGGATCCCGATGGCAGCCCTCTACCAGGACGACGGCATCCGCTACCTCCGGAAGGCGCCCGACGAGATCGTCGCCGAGATCCGGGTCCCGCCGGTGGACGGCTGGCGAGCCACCTACTGGAAGCTCCGGCGGCGCGGGGCGTTCGACTTTCCGGTGCTCGGCGTCGCCGCCGCCGTGCGGCTCGAGGGCGACGTCTGCCGGGAGGCCCGCATCGTGCTGGGCGCCGTCGCCTCCCAGCCCCGCGAGGCGCCCGCCGCCGCCCGGGTGCTGGTCGGCGAGCGCCTCACGCCCGAGGTGATCGAGCGTGCCGCCGGGGCGGCGGCCACGCCGTCGAAGCCTCTGGACAACACGGATCTCGTTTACCACTACCGGAAGCGGATGACGCGCGTCTACGTGGCCCGGGCGCTGCGGGAGCTGGCGGGACTGCCGGTGGCGGGCGTCTGGCCCCTGGGCATGTCGGCCCGTCGCGGCGACGGGGAATGGCTACCTGACGAGGGACCGCATGGATCCGGAGAGAGCAGTCATGGCTGACGCCGACAAGCGCCTGGTGGACTTCCGGACCGAGCCGGCCCGGTACCGGCACTGGAAGCTCGCCATCGACGGACGGGTAGCGACCCTGACGATGGACGTCCGGGAGGACGGCGGGATCCGCCCGGGATACGAGCTGAAGCTCAACTCCTACGACCTCGGGGTGGACATCGAGCTCTCCGACGCCATCCAGCGCCTGCGCTTCGAGCATCCCGAGGTCGGCGCCGTGGTGATCACCTCCGGCAAGGAGCGGGTGTTCTGTGCGGGCGCCAACATCCGGATGCTGGGCCAGTCGGGCCACGGCTGGAAGGTGAACTTCTGCAAGTTCACCAACGAGACCCGCAACGCGATCGAGGAGGCATCATCCGAGTCGCGCCAGTCCTACCTCGCCGCGGTGGCCGGCGCCTGCGCCGGCGGCGGCTACGAGATCGCCCTGGCCACCGACTACATCATCATGGCGGATGACGGCAACACGGCCGTCTCCCTTCCCGAAGTGTCGCTGCTGGGGGTGCTGCCCGGCACCGGCGGCCTGACCCGGCTGGTCGACAAGCGGCGCGTGCGCCGCGACCGCGCCGACTTCTTCTGCACCACCGAGGAGGGGGTCAAGGGCCAGCGGGCGCTCGACTGGGGGCTGGTCGACGAGCTCACGCCGCGCTCGCGCCTCGAGGAGACGGTGAGACAGCGGGCGGCCGAGGCCGCGTCCCGGACCGACCGGCCCGCGGGCGCCACCGGCGTCCGGCTGCTCTCCTTGCTCCGCACGATCGACGGCGACCGCATCCTGTACGGCCACGTCGCCTGTCAGCTCGACCGCGACCGGGGCCTGGCCGAGATCACGCTGCGGGCCCCCGAGGCGGCCCCGCCGGCCGACCTCGCGGGCCTCCACGCGGCCGGAAGCGGCTTCTGGCCGCTGGCGCTGGCCCGCGAGCTGGACGACCTGGTCCTGCACCTCCGCACCAACGAGGACGCGATCGGCCTGTGGGTGATCCGGACCGAGGGCCGCGCCGACCTTGTGGACGCGTACGACCGGCTGCTGGTCCACCACCAGGCCGACTGGCTGGTCCGCGAGATCCGGCTCTATCTCCGGCGCACCCTCAAGCGCCTCGATGCGTCGTCGCGCTCGATCTTCGCGCTGATCGAGCCCGGCTCGTGCTTCACGGGGACCCTCCTCGAGCTGGCGCTGGCCGCCGACCGCGCCTACATGCTGGCCGGCACCCGCGAGGGCGACGACCGGCCGGCGGCCACGGTGCGTCTCGGCGAGCCGAACTTCGGCGCCTACCCGATGCCGAACGGGCTCACGCGTCTTCAGAGCCGCTTCCTCGGCGAGCCCGGGCGCGTCGACGAGCTCCGGGGACGCATCGGGCAGGATCTGGACGCGGCCGCGGCCGACAAGGCCGGCCTCGTCACCTTCACGCCCGACGACATCGACTGGGACGACGAGGTCCGGCTCGCCCTGGAGGAGCGGGTGGCGCTCTCGCCCGACGCCTTGACGGGCATGGAGGCGTCCCTGCGCTTCGGCGGGCCCGAGACCCTGGAAACCAAGGTCTTCGGTCGCCTGTCCGCCTGGCAGAACTGGATCTTCCAGCGCCCGAACGCGGTCGGGGCGAAGGGCGCGCTCTCGGTGTACGGCACGGGCCAGCGCCCGGAGTTCGACCGGAGGAGGGCCTGATGGCCGGCATCGACTACGGCGAGCGCATTCCGAACAATGTCGACCTCCACCAGAATCGGCGGCTGCTCCGCGCCCTGGAGGAGTGGCAGCCGAGGTTCCTCCAGTGGTGGTCTCAGATGGGGCCGGTCGGCTACCAGGCCAAGGAGGTCTATCTCCGGACCGCCGTCAGCGTCGACTCGAAGGGATGGGCGCACTTCGACTACGTCAAGATGCCGGACTACCGCTGGGGCATCTTCCTGGCCGAGCCGGAGCCGGGCCGGACGATCCCGTTCGGGGCCCACCGGGGCCAGCCGGCCTGGCCGGACGTCCCCGGTGAACACCGGGGCGTGCTCCGCCGGCTCATCGTGACCCAGGGAGACACGGAGCCGGCCTCGGTCGAGCAGCAGCGGCACCTCGGACGGACCTGCCCCTCCCTCTACGACCTGCGGAATCTCTTCCAGGTCAACGTGGAGGAGGGCCGCCACCTGTGGGCGATGGTCTACCTCCTCCACGCCCACTTCGGGCGCGACGGCCGCGAGGAGGCGGAAGCGCTCCTGCAGCGGCGCTCGGGGGATCAGGACAAGCCCCGTATCCTGGGCGCCTTCAACGAGAAGACCCCCGACTGGCTCTCCTTCTTCATGTTCACCTACTTCACCGACCGCGACGGGAAGTACCAGCTCTGCAGCCTCGCCGAGAGCGGGTTCGACCCTCTCTCCCGGACCTGCCGGTTCATGCTGACCGAAGAAGCCCACCACATGTTCGTGGGCGAGACCGGCCTCGGGCGGATCGTCCAGCGGACCTGTGAGCTGATGCGGAAGCACAAGACCGACGACGTGCGGAAGCACGGTGGCATCGACCTGTCCACCATCCAGCGGTACCTGAACTTCCACTACTCGGTGTCGCTCGACCTCTTCGGCTCCGAGGTCTCCACCAACGCGGCGAACTTCTACACGTCCGGGCTGAAGGGCCGGTTCGAGGAGACCAAGAAGGACGACGACCACATCCTCACCGACGCGACCTACCCGGTCACCCGACTCGAAGGCGACCGCATCGTGGCTCGGGAGGAGCCGGCCCTCACGGCGCTCAACGAGCGGCTGCGCGACGACTACATCGCCGACTGCCAGCGGGGCCTCGACCGGTGGAACCAGATCATCAAGAAGGCCGGCATCGACTTCGAGTTCAGGCTGCCGCACCGCGGCTTCCACCGCGCCATCGGAAGCTTCGCCGGGGCGCGGGTGTCGCCGGAGGGCCGGGTCCTGAGCCAGGCCGAATGGGACGCCCGCCGGCTCGAGTGGATCCCCACCCGGGAGGACGAGACCTACGTGCAGAACCTGATGAAGCCCGTGATCGAGCCGGGCCGATTCGCCAGCTGGATCGCGCCGCCGCCGCGCGGGATCAACGGGCAGCCGATCGACTTCGAGTACGTGCGGCTGGACTGAGGCATGTCGCTCGGCGCGCGGATCAAGGGGCTGCGGTCGGAGCGAGGCATCCGGCAGAAGGAGCTCGCCCAGAAGGCCGGGCTGACCGCGAGCCTCGTGTCGCAGATCGAGTCCGACAAGCTGACGCCCTCTCTCCACACGCTCGGCCGGCTGGCCGGCGCCCTCGGCGTGCCCATCGGGACGCTGTTCGAGCAGGCGCCCAACGGCCGGGTCCACATCGGGCGCAAGAAGGACTACGCGGTGGTGAGCTTCGACGGCTCGACCGAGCGCTGGGAAGTGCTGGCCGCCGGCCTCTTCCGGGGCAAGGTCCGAGCCGTGGTCTCCACGCTTCGCGGGCGGGGGACGAGCGTGCCTCCCGAGCGGGTCCTGATCGAGCCGGGCCAGATGAAGCTCATGTACGTCCTCCAGGGAAAGGTGGCCCTGCACGTGAACGGCGAGCGCCATCTCATGGAGGCGGGAGACTCGGCCCATCTGGACGGGGGAGTGCCGCACACCTGGGAGAACCTCGGGGCGGGCCAGGCGCGCACGCTCTGGGTGATCACCGGCAAGGACGCGTGAGGGAGGTCACGTTCGTCGACCGGGCGGCGGAGACGGCGCCCGTCGAGCGGCTGCGCGCCCACCAGTGGGATCGCCTTCAGGCCGGGCTCGGGGACGTGTGGGCGTCGAACGCCTTCTGGCGGGCGCGCTTCGCGGCGGCCGGCCTCCGCGATCCGCGTGAGCTCGCCTCATGGGATGACTTCGCCGCGCTCCCGCGCCTCACCAAGCCCGACCTCGCCGCCGACCAGGCCGCGCATCCGCCCTTCGGCACCAACGTGACCTATCCCGCCGAGCGCTATGTCCGCGTGTTCCAGACCTCCGGCACCACCGGCGCGCCGATCCGCTGGCTCGAGACGGACGCCTCCTGGACCTGGTGGGCGCACTGCTGGACGTACGTCTTCCGCGCGGCCGGCCTGGGGCCCGGAGACCGTATCTTCTTTCCGTTCTCGTTCGGCCTCTTCGTCGGCTTCTGGGCCGGGCTCGAAGGGGCGCGGACGCTCGGCGCCCTGGCGATTCCGGGCGGCGGCCAGGACTCGCCCACGCGGCTCCACTGGATCCGCGAGCTGGGCGCGACGGCGCTCGTCTGCACGCCTTCCTACGGGCTCCACCTAGCCGAGATCGCGGCGAGCCAGGGCATCGACCCGGTCACGCTCGGGGTCCGCATCACGGTTCACGCCGGCGAGCCCGGCGCCGGGATCCCGGCCGTCCGCCAGCGCCTCGAGACCCTCTGGGGCGCCACGGCCTTCGATCACGCCGGGATGACCGAGGTGGGGGCCTACGGGTTCGAGTGCGCGGCGCAGGCGGGGCTCCACGTCAACGAGCGCGAGTTCATCGCCGAGGTGCTCGACCCGGAGAGCGGGCGGCTGGTCGGTCCCGGTGAGGTGGGCGAGCTCACGCTCACGAACCTCGGGCGGTGGGGCTCGCCGGTCCTCCGATACCGCTCGGGGGACCGCGTGCGGCTCGATGCCCGGCCGTGCTCGTGCGGGCGGACGTTCCTTCGCCTCGACGGGGGGATTCTCGGGCGCGTCGACGACATGCTGATCGTCCGGGGCGTCAACGTGTTTCCGTCCGCCCTGGAGGGCATCGTGCGGCGCTTCGCGCGGGTCGACGAGTTCCAGATCGAGGTCTTCCGGCGAGGCCCCATGGACGAGGTCCGCCTCCTCCTGGAGATCGACGGGAACGCCTGCCCGCCGGAGACGCTGCGCGAGACGGTGCGAGACGTGACGGAGGCCGTCCGGCGGGACGTCGGCATCCGGGTGGACGTCGCGGCCGTGCCGGCCCGGAGCCTGCCGCGCTACGAGCTCAAGGCCCGGCGCGTCGTGCGTCGCCCGGGCCCGACCCCGGACGGCCCGGGAGGGAATTGACGGGCGCGGCCGCCCGGGCGAAGCTGATCGAGCGCAAGGACCCGCCGCCGGACCTCATCGCCCCGATCGCCGGGTAGCCGGGGCGTACCGGCCGATCAACCGACCGCGCCAAGGAGGGCGACCATGGCTGTCGCACGCGTCACCAAGATCACCGCGGCCTCGGCGAAGAGCTGGCAGGACGCCGTCGAGCAGGGCCTCAAGCGGGCCAGCAAGACGGTGCGGGGCATCACCGGCCTCCACGTCGTGGAGCAGAAGGCCCACATCGAGAAGGGTCGAATCACCGAGTACCGGGTGACCATGGAGATCACCTTCATCCTGGAGGAGTGACGGGGCGCCGGCCGGCTCGGCGCCGCATCACGCGAAGACCGAGGACGAGGGGCGGGCGCGGTCAGCCCGATGCTCGCTCTCTACGCAGGGCCCGGACGCGGCGCTCGACCCACTCGTCGCGCTCTCGGTTGGCATCCTCGATCTGCCGGAACTTCCTGACGCCTCGCGGGATTCCCAGCGTCACCAGGCGGGACGAGAAGGACCACAGCCGCCGGATCCGTGCCGTCAGGCGCGGATCGCCGCGCGCCACCCACAGCGCCCGCCGCGCCTCGTCCAGGTCTCGGAAACGCTCGACCGGCATCCTACCCGTCCTGGAGGCCGAACTTTTCCTTGAGGGCGGCGGCATCCGCCCGATCGATCGGCCGCACCGTGTCTTTCTTCATCCGATAGAGCGTCGAGGGCGTCGCCACGCAGACATTTATTCCCTCGACCACCACGATCTCACTTTCGAGGTCGTCGAACCCGAACGCCGAGCCCAGGCGGGACAGGAGGTCGATGACGAAGTCCTCACCCGGCGGGCCATATCGGATCGTCGGGAAGTCCCCGGCGAGGTCCTCCAGCCTGATCTGGTCGATGTCGGGGTCGTCCCAGACGGATCGGAATGCTCGCCCGAGGCGCTCGACATTGTCGGCCGTCGGCCGGACGAACAGGTCGATGTCCTCCGTCGCGCGGATGATCCCGTGGAGACTGAGCGCGGTTGCGCCGATTAGCACATATTCGACCCGCTCGCGTTCGAGGGCCCGCAGGACCGCCAGGAACCGCTCGAATTCCATGTCGTGCTCGACGTGAAGGGTAGCACGAAGTTGGGGGACCCTCGCCATCACGCCACCCAGGCGATCGCCGTGCCAGGCGTACCTGGCGGCTGGTGCTCGGCCTCCCGCGCGGCGGGATCGTGGGTAACTGTTGTAACATAGCAGCCCTCCAGCCATGGCAGAGACGGCCGATGTGGTGGTGGTCGGGGGCGGCGTCAACGGCGCCAGCATCGGCTACGCCCTGGCCGCCAAGGGGGCCCGCCGCGTCATCCTCGTCGAGCAAGGGGCGCTCGCCACCGGGGCCTCGGGGCGCTCCAGCGCGCTGGTCCGCATGCACTACACCAACGAGTGGGACGCCCGGCTGGCCTGGGCGAGTTATCCCGTCTTCCGGCACTGGGCCGAGATCATGGGCGGGCCGGCCGTGTTCACCCGCACCGGCTTTCTCAACCTCGTGGCCCCCGAGCACGCGGACCACCTGCGGAAGAACGTCGAGATCCTGCGGGGCATCGGGATCCCCACGGTCGCCCTGTCGGGCGACGAGGTGAAGGGACTCCAGCCCTTCATGAGCGTGGACGACGTCGGCGCCGCCGCCTACGAGCCCGAGAGCGGCTACGCGAGTCCCGCCGACGTGGTCGCGGGATTCGGGCGCCGGCTGCGCGAGCTGGGCGGGCGCGTCCTCGAGTGGACCGCGGTGAGCCGGGTCACCGTGCGGGACGGGCGGGTCGGCGGCGTGGAGACGAGTGCCGGTCCGATCGCGGCTCCCGTCGTGGTGGTGGCGGCGGGGGCCTGGGCCCTCCGGCTCTGTCGCGCGGTCGGCCTCGAGCTGCCCGCCCGGACCAAGGCCATCGACACGGTCCTCGTCAGGCGGCCGCCCGACCTCGGCGAGCCGCACATGACGGTCATCGACACGATCCAGGGCTCCTACTTCCGGTCCGAGAGCGGGATCCTCACCATCGTCGGCGTGCCGTGTCTCGACTACGACATCGACCCCGACACGGTCGGCGCCGGGCTTCCGCCGCAGGCCTCCACCGAGGGTGCGCGGATCCTGACGCGCCGCATCCCGGCCATGGAGCGCGCCACCCTGGCCCGCGGCTTCCGGGCCTTCGACCTCTACAGCGCCGACCGCCACGCCATCCTCGACCGCGCGCCCGGGATCGACGGGCTCTACCTGGCAACCGCCTTCAGCGGATCGGGGTTCAAGATCGCCCCTGCCGTGGGGACGTGCCTGGCGGAGCTGATCCTCGACGGCGAGGCCAAGACCGTGGACATCCGGGCGTTCGGCCTCCGGCGTTTCGCGGAGGGCACGCCCTTGGAAGGTCCGTACCCCTACACGCCCCGCCCGGAGCGCGCCGGCGCCCCGGGTGTCGTGGTCTAGCGAATGCTGGGGCACGCCGATCCGTTCGCGAGCATCCACGCGTTTCCTGCCGAAGCGCTCCGAGCGCGGGCTTCGCCCGCGTACAACTTCCGGGGGGAGGAATCGGAGGGGGCGTCAGCCCCCTCCGAAGATCTGAGCTGGCCCCGCGGCGCGAGGAGGATTCCATGGACAAGACGGCGCTGCTCATCATCGACGCTCAGCAGGAGTACTTCGCGCCCGTCGGGAAGATCGTGCTGCCCGACGGGCCCCAGGCGATCACCCGGATCGCCCGGGCCCTCGAGTGGGCCCGGGCCCGCCAGATCCCGGTCTTCCACATCGTGCACGAGAGCCGGCGGCCGAACGCCACCACGTTCGTCCCCGGCAGCCCGGCGCTGGCGATCCATCCCGCGGTCACGCCGGCGGCCGGCGAGCCGGTGATCCAGAAGCACTTGCCCGGCTCGTTCACCAACACGCCGCTGGAGGACGAGCTCCGGAAGCACGGGGTCGAGCGCGTCATCGTCTCGGGCTTCATGACGCAGATGTGCTGCGACACCACGGCCCGCGAGGCCGCCCACCGCGGCTTCAAGGTCACCCTGCTCTCGGACGCCACGGCGGCCATGGACGTCCGCGGCCCGGACGGGGCCGTGATCCCGCACGACGTCGTGCACCGCACCCACCTCGGCAGCCTCAACGGGTTCCTGGCCGAGGTCAAGCGCACCGACGAGGTCACCACGTAGGATCGCCGGAAGCGCTGAAGCGCAGCAGTGACGACGCCACCCACACACAAAGGGAGGCGAACCATGCGATTGCGATCCCTGGGTCTCTTCGCGCTCGCCGGCCTCCTGGCCGTGGCCATCGAGGCCTGCAACGTCAGCCCCCTCACGTACTCGTATCGCGGACTCTTCCCCGGCATCGCCCGCGACACCGAGCAAGCCCTCGAGACCCTCCGGGTCCGGCGGGCCACGACGTTCAATCGGGGCGTGCTTCAGATCAGCGGCCAGATCAGGCCGGCCGCCCCGGGGTCGGTCCCGTCGCGCCTGACCATGATCGTGCGGCGGAAGAGCGCGGGCGGGGCCACCCTGGCCACCTTTTCCTTCCCCATGGCGGTCCAGAGCAACGGCGTCATCGCGATCCAGCGCTTCGCGATTCCCGCCACTGTCCTCAACGCCAACGATGGGCTCGCCTTCTCGTTCAAGCCGATCGGGGCCAATCTCCCGCTGAGCAATTTCACGCTCAACCTGGCCTACCAGCGGAGCTGATGATGCGGCGGGGGCGCTGGGCTCGAGGCATGAGCATGACGAACCATACGGGGAGGACGACAGCGATGCGGGCCAAGTGGACGGGCGCGGTGGCGATGATCCTGGTGCTGGCGGTGCTGCTGGCGGGGTGCATCCCGGAGCTCGTGGCTCTGACCCTCGTCAAGGCCGGGCTGTTGTTGGTGATCTGCGATGACCTGACGCCGATCGAGGCGCTGGAGCTGCTGTTTCTCAAGACGCTCGTGGCCGGCACCCTCACGCTCAGCGGCCGGATGGCCTGGAGTGCCGCGAGCCCGGAGGATTCCCCCGAGCCCCAGGCGGTGCCCAGGACGGTCCGCTTCATCGTCCAGCGGAAGAGCGCGGGGGGACAGGTGCTGCAGTCGCAGGTGTTCCCGGTGTCGGTCCGACCGGACGGGACCATTCCGGCCCAGTCGTTCCGGGTGCCGGCCACGTCGGTTCCGCCGGGACAGAGGCTCGAGCTGTTCCTGCAATCCGCGGGCGGGAGCGCCCTGCTGAGGGGGATCACGCTCAACGTCCGCTACAGCAAGCTCTGAGCCGGCGGGAAGACCCGAGCGAGAGCCGGCGCGCCGGGTCGGCCCGGTCGATTTGACGGGTCTCCGGCGCGCCGACTAATGTAGCGGCATGAGCGAGTTCGCCTGGCTCGAGGCGCCGCTCGCCTACGAGCGGGTGCCCGAGCGCTTCAACATGGTGCCGGTGCTGGTGGACCGGCATCTCGCCGCCGGCCGGGGCGAGCGGCGGGCCATCCTCACCCCCGACCGCGCCGTCACCTACGGCGAGCTGGCCGCGGGCGTGGCGCGGGCCGCCCACCTCTTCCAGCGTCTGGGTGTCCAGCTCGAGCAGCGGGTGGCCATCCTCCTTCCGGATTCGCCGGAGTTCGTGTACGCGTTCCTGGGCGCGATGAAGGCCGGGATGGTGCCGGTTCCGCTCTCCACGCTGGGCTCACCCGACGAATACGACTATGCCCTGCGGGACAGCCGCGCCGTCGCCCTCGTCACCCACGCGCGCCTCTACGGACAGGTCGAGCGAGTGTGGCCGGCGGTGCCCACGCTCCGCCACTGCCTCGTCGTCGCCGGCGACCCGCCGCGGACCGTCCCGTTCGAGGCCGCCCACGCCGCGGAGCCGTCGAGCTTCGACGCCGCCCTCACCCACCGCGACGACATGGCCTACTGGCTCTACTCGTCCGGCACCACGGGGCGGCCGAAGGCGATCATCCACCTCCACCACGACATGCTCTTCTGCGTGGAGCCCTACGTCCGCCACGTCCTCGGCCTGGCCGCCGACGACCGGACGTTCGCCGTCCCCCGCCTCTTCTTCTCCTACGGGCTCACCTCCTGTGTCTACCTGCCGTTCTGGTGCGGCGCCTCCACGGTGCTGGTGGCCGACCGGCCCGATCCCCCGCGGGTGTTCGAGCTCTGCGCCAAGCTCCGCCCCACCGTGTTCTTCTCGGTCCCCACCTCGTTCGCCGCGCTCCTGCGCGAGGCGGAGACGGCGCCGCCGGACCTCTCCTCGCTGCGCCTCTGCGTCTCGGCCGGAGAACCGCTGCCCGCCCCGCTCTACGAGCGCTGGGTCCGCCGGACGGGGGTCGAGTGCCTGGACGGGCTCGGGGCGACCGAGGTCGGCTACATCTACGTCTCGAACCGCCCCGGGGCCGTCCGGCCGGGCTCCTCCGGCCAGCTGCTCCCGGGCTATCGGGCGAAGATCGTGGACGAGGCGGGGCGCGAGGCGCCCCCGGACGCGGTCGGCGACCTCTGGATGTCGGGGGAGTCGCTGGCGGCGGGATACTGGAACAAGCACGAGAAGACCCGGGCCGCGTTCCACGGGGAGTGGTTCCGCACCGGCGACCGCTACCGGGTGGACGCCGACGGGTACTACGTCTACCAGGGACGGGCCGACGACCTCCTGCGGGTCGGGGGCAACTGGGTCTCCCCGCTCGAGGTCGAAGCGTGTCTGCTCGAGCATCCCGCCGTGGCGGAGTGCGCCGTGGTGGGCGGGCTCGACGCGGATGGGCTGCTGAAGCCCCGAGCGTACGTGGTCGTGCACCGTGGCACGGGGGCCGACGGGCTCGAGGACGCGCTCCGGGCCCATGCCCGGACGCGCCTTCCGCCCTTCAAAGTCCCCCGCTGGGTCACCGTCGTGGACGAGCTGCCCAAGACCGCCACCGGCAAGGTGCAGCGCTTCCGCCTCCGGGCATGAGCCCAGTGAGCGACGCGCAGCCAGGCGCCTCGAAAGGGCGCCGCGGGAAGGACCTCGGCGGCGTGCTGGTCACGGCGGCGACCCTGGTCGCCGTCGAGCTCCTGGCCCGCACCCCCTTCGCGCTCCCCGACCCCGCGCCTCTCTACTTCACGGCCGTCGTGTACGCGGCCGTCACCGCGGGCATCCGATCCGGGCTGATCGCCACCGCCCTCACGCTGGCCTATGCCGTGTACGACCTGGCCGACCCCGGCCGGCCCTTCCACTACGCGCCCGCCAACCTCCACCGCCTCGTGGTGCTCACCCTCACCATCCCCGCGATCGCGCTCATGGTCGGGTTCCTCAGGCACCGCGCCGGGCGCATCCTCGAGAGCGCGGCCGCGGACGCCCTGCTGCGAGCCGCGATCGACCAGCGCGTCCGGGTGGAGACCTCCCAGTGGGAGAGCCGGAGCAAGATCCGGGAAGCCCGCCTGGCGGCCGAGCACGCGGTGGCGCGCGTCCTGGCGGAGGCGCCGGCCCTCGGCGACGCCGCGCCCGTCATTCTGCGCGCCGTCGGCGAGAGCCTCGGGTGGGAGTTCGGCGGCTTGTGGATCGTGGACCGCGCCGCCCAGGTGATCCGGTGCGTCGAGGTCTGGCACGTGCCGGAGGACGCGTTTCCCGAGTTCGAGGCGCTCAGTCGGCGGACGGCCCTCCCGTCAGGCGCAGGCCTGCCCGGCCGGGTCTGGGCGAGCGGCGAGCCGGCCTGGATCACCGACGTGGTCCAGGACCCCAACTTCCCGCGGCTGCCGGTCGCGGCCAAGGAGGGGCTGCACGCGGGGGTCGGCTTCCCGGTCCGGATGGGTCGCGACGTGCTCGGCGTGATCGAGTTCTTCAGCCGGGAGATCCGGCCGGCCGACGAGGACCTGCTGCAGATGATGGCCAGCATCGGGAGCCAGATCGGCCAGTTCGTCGAGCGGAAGGACGCCGAGACGGCGCTCCGCGAGAGCGAGGCCCGCACCCGGGCCATCCTGGAATCGGCTCTCGACTGCATCATCACGATGGACCACGAAGGGCGGATCGTCGAGTTCAACCCGGCCGCCGAGGCGACGTTCGGGTATCAGCGCCGGGAAGTGATCGGGAAGCCACTGGCGGAGGCCATCATCCCGCCGGCGCTCCGCGAGGAGCATCGGGGGGGCTTGGCCCGCTACCTCGCCACCGGGGAGGGCCCGGTGCTCGGCCGCCGGATCGAGATGCCGGGGATGCGGGCCGACGGCAGCGAGCTTCCCGTCGAGCTGGCGATCACGCGGATCGCCTGGAGCGGACCGCCGATGTTCACGGCGTACCTCCGGGACATCACCGAGCGGAAGCGCGCGGAGGCTGAACGCGCCGAGCTGATGACCCGCGAGCGGACGGCGCGGGCCGAGGCGGAGGCCGCCCGGGCGCGCTTCGCGTTCCTGGCCGAGGCCAGCACCGTGCTCAACGCCTCGCTCGACTACCCCACGACCCTGGCCAGCCTGGCCCGGCTGGCGGTTCCGCATCTGGGCGACTGGTGCGCGGTGGACGTCGTCGAGGCAGACCGAACGATCCGCCGGATGGCGGTGACCCATGCCGACCCGGCGAAGATGGACCTGGCCCGCGAGCTCCAGCGTCGCTACCCCCTGGACCCGCACCGCTCGCACCCCATCGTGCGCGTGATCCAGACCGGCGTCCCCGAGATGGTGCCCGAAGTGTCCGAGGCGGAGCTCCGCGCCGTCTCTCGGGACGCCGAGCACCTCGAGCTCCTCCGTCAGCTCGGCTTCCGGTCGTACATGGCCGTGCCGCTCGTCACCCGCGGCCGGAGGCTGGGTGCCATCTCGTTCGCGTCGATGGTCCCCCGACGCTTCGGGCCCGCCGAGCTGGCGCTCGCCGAGGACCTGGCGCGCCGGGCGGCCTCCGCAGTCGACAACGCCCGGCTCTACCGCGAAGGGGAGGAGGCGAACCGCGCCAAAGACGAATTCCTGGCCACCCTGTCCCACGAGCTCCGTACCCCGCTGACCGCCGTGCTGGGGTGGACCCAGCTCTTGCGGAGCGCCCAGCTCGATGACGCCATGCGGACCCGGGCGATCGAGACGATCGAGCGGAACGCCCGCACCCAGGCCCAGCTGATCAACGGCCTCCTCGAGATCTCACGGATCGTGACGGGGAAGCTGAGCCTCGAGGTCCGGCCGCTCGACCTGCGGTCGGTGATCGAGGCAGCCCTGGAAACCGTGCGGCCGGCGGCCGAGGCCAAGCGCGTATTGCTCGACGCGGCCCTTCCGGCCTGGGTCGGGCCGGTGTCGGGCGATCCGGATCGCCTGCAGCAGGTCGTGTGGAACCTCCTGTCGAACGCGATCAAGTTCACGCCGGCGGGCGGACGGGTCGAGGTGCGACTCGCCCAGGCCGACGGCCAGGCCGAGATCCAGGTGAGCGACACCGGGCAGGGCATCCGGCCGGAGTTCCTCCCGTTCGTCTTCGACCGCTTCCGCCAGGCCGACAGCACGACGACGCGGTCGTTCGGCGGACTCGGGCTCGGCCTGGCCATCGTGCGGCATCTCGTGGAGCTCCATGGCGGGCGGGTCGAGGCGACGAGCGAGGGTGAAGGCCAGGGGGCGACGTTCCGGGTGTGGCTGCCCCTCCTGGCTCCCACGCCGTCGAGCCCCGCCGACCCGGCCGGCCGGACGCGGCCCATCGGAGGCCCGGCGGGACAGGCGGCGCTCGGCGGGGTCCGCGTGCTTCTCGTGGACGACGAGGCCGACGCGCGCGACCTGATCACCATGCTCCTGGCCCAGCTCGGGGCCGAGGTGACGGCGGTCGGCGGTGCCGCCGAGGCGGTCCAGGCGCTCGACCGAGCGGCCTTCGACGTCCTGGTGTCGGACATCGGGATGCCGGGGGAGGACGGGTACGCGCTGATGCGATCGATCCGGGCGCGTCCGCCCGATCACGGCGGCCGGATCCCCGCGGTGGCGCTGACGGCCTACGCGCGGGCCGAGGATCGCGTGCGGAGCCGCGCGGTCGGATTCGAGCGGCACGTGGCGAAGCCGGTCGACCCCGAGGAGCTGATCGCGGCCGTCGTCGGCGTGGTCGGCCATGCCGGTCGCGAGGCAGCCGAGTGAGCGGCGCCACCCGGGACCCGGCCCTCCCCCTGGCGCTGAATGGTTGGTATAGTGGGCAGGATGAAAGTCATCCTGCGGAACCGGGGCCAGGAGCTCACGCTGACGGGGCGCCGGCGGGTCAAGGACCTGCTGACCGAGTTGGGGGTCCTGCCCGAGACGGTGCTGGTGATCCGCGGCCGTGAGCTCTTGACGGCGGACGAGGTGGTCCGGGAGGACGACGTCGTCGAGGTGCGCCCGGTCATCTCGGGGGGTCGCCGATGAAGTGCAAGAAGTGCGGCGGCCGCGCGGTGCTCGAGCTCCGGCGCCACAACACCGCCTTTTGCGCCGACGACTTCCTCGGCTTCTTCCGGCATCACACGCTCGAGACCGTCCGGCGCTGGAAGATGTTCGGGCGCGAGGAGTCGGTGCTGGTGGCCGTGTCCGGCGGCAAGGACTCGCTGGCGCTCTGGGATGTGCTCCACGCGGCCGGCTACAACACGGCCGGGCTGTACATCGACCTCGGGATCTTCGATTACTCGCGCGAATCGAAGGCGAAGTGTGAGGTCTTCGCGGCCGAGCGGGGCGCCCGGCTGATCGTCGTCGGGGTGGCCGACGCCGTCGGCGCCGGCATCCCTCAGGTCAAGGACGTGACCCGACGCCCCACCTGTTCGGCCTGCGGCCTCTCCAAACGCTACATCATGAACCGCGCCGCCCTCGAGCACGGCTTCGCGGTGGTCGCGACCGGCCACAACCTGGACGACGAGGCCGCCACCCTGTTCGGCTCGACCCTCCGCTGGGACGAGTCCTCGCTCGCGCGCCAGAGTCCCGTCCTGGAGGCGACGCACCCCAAGCTGGTCCGGCGGGTCAAGCCGCTGTTCCGGCTGAGCGAGCGGGAGACGGCGGCCTACGCCTTCCTGCGCGGCATCGACTACATCGTCGAGGAGTGCCCTTTCGCGCGGGGCGCCACGTCGCTCGCCCACAAGGAGGTCCTCAACCGACTGGAGGACGTCTCGCCCGGCGCCAAGGCGGCGTTTCTCACCAACTATCTCGACCGCGCGCGCCACCGCTTCCAGGCCGGCGACCCGGTCGACCTGCGCGAGTGCCTGCGCTGCGGGCAGACGACCACCGGCGAGGTGTGCGCGTTCTGCAAGCTCTCGGACCAGGTCCGCCGCGCGGGCCGGCCGCCCGCCGGCCCCCCGGGGGCGGCGGTTCCGACCGACCCGGCCGAGTCGCGCGGCCTGATCTCGGACCTCCAGGCGGCGTCCGAGATCCACGCTTCCTGACGGGCGCCCCGCGCCCCCGTGGCTCGACTGGCCCCGCTCCCCCCGGACGCCGACCAGGTCATCTTCGTCGGGTCGGGCGGCGGTCGGATGACCACGGCCCTGCAGGCCCGGTCCACCGGAGGCCTGTGGGTCGTCCTCGACGGCGCCCGTCTCCACGTGGACCCGGGACCCGGCGCCCTCGCGCACGTGCGAGCGCGGACCCTCGCCCTGGATCCCGCCCGCCTCGACGCCGTCGTGCTCACCCACAAGCACCTCGATCACTCGGGCGACGTCAACGCCATGATCGAGGCGATGACGGAGGGCGGGACCCGTCCCCGCGGCCTGGTCCTCGCCCCCCGGGACGCCTACGAGACCGACCCCGTGATCCTGCACTACGTCCGCGCCTACGCGGGCAAGACCGAGGTCCTCGAGGCCGGCGGACACTACCCGATCGGAGACATGGTGCTCGAGACGCCGCTTCGGCTGCGCCATCCGGTCGAGACGTACGGCCTCCGCCTCGTCGGCCGCCGCCACACGATCGGGCTCATCGCCTGCACGGGGTATTTCCCGGAGCTCGAGACGGTCTTCCGGACCGACCTCCTGATCCTCAACGTCGTGTTCCGCGAGCCGCGCGACGAGATCCACCTGGCCCTCCCGGACGCCCGCCGCCTGATCGACGCCATCCGGCCCCGGCTGGCCGTCATCACGCACTTCGGGCTCACGATGCTGCGGGCGCGCCCCTGGGAGCTGGCCGAGGCGCTCAGCCACGACACGGGCGTGCGCGTCCTGGCCGCCCGGGACCGCTGGCGCCTCGGCCTCGACGACGCGCTCGGCGAGTAGTTGACCCTCCTGCCGCATTCCGGTAGCGTAGGCTCGTTGCCAGACATGCCATCATCGCCGGCCTGGCGCCGGCGCACCCCGGGGAGGAATCGCGCATGCCATCGGGCGTCATCGGCAAGCTGCTCCACGTCGACCTGACCACCCGCGAGACCCGCGTCGAGGAGGTTCCCGAGACGGTGCTGCGCCAGCACCTCGGCGGTGGCGCCCTGGCCGCCTACGTCCTGCTCCGCGACCTCCCACCCGGCGTGGATCCGCTGGGGCCGGACAACGTGCTCGTGTTCACGACCAGCGTGGTCAACGGGCTCTCGCTGTCGGGGACCAACCGCTACACCGCCGCCGCCAAGTCGCCGCTGACCGGCGGCTACGGGGAGTCGGAGGCCGGGGGATGGTGGGGTCCCGAGCTGCGGTCGGCCGGCTACGATGGCCTCGTCATCCGCGGCCAGGCCGAGGCGCCCGTCTACCTCTGGATCAAGGACGGCCAGGTGGAGATTCGGAGCGCCGAGGCGTACTGGGGCAAGCTCTCCGGTGAAGTGCAGGACGGGCTCGAGCAGGAGGTGAAGGACAAGCGCATTCGGGTGCTTCAGACGGGAATCGCCGGCGAGCGCGGCGTCCGCTTCGCGGCCCTCGTGAACCAGCTCAAGCACTTCCACGGTCGGTGCGGGCTCGGGGCGGTGATGGGCGCCAAGCGGCTCAAGGCCGTCGTGGTACGCGGCACCAAGCCGCCGGTCGCTGCGGACAAAGAGGGGGCCAAGGGCACGCTGGTCTGGTTCCGGGAGCACCACGACCGCTCCAAGGACCGGTTCCACGTCTACGGGACCGCCGGCGGCGTCCCCGCCCTCGAGGCCAGCGGCATCCTGCCGACGCGAAATTTCCGTGACGGCTCCTTCGAGCACTTCCGGGCCATCAGCGGCCAGACGATGGCGGACACCATCCTGGTCAACCGCGGGACCTGCTATGCGTGCGCCGTGGCCTGCAAGCGCGAGGTGGCGGTGCCCGAGCTGGACGTCACGCCCAAGTACGGCGGTCCCGAATACGAGTCGCTGGCGGCCTCGGGCTCGCTCTGCGGCGTCGGCGACCTCAAGGCGCTGGCCAAGATCAACCAGCTCCTGGCCCAGTACGTCCTCGATTCGATCTCGACCGGCGCCGTCATCGCCTTCGCCATGGAGTGCTACGAGCAGGGCATCCTCACTCCGGCCGACACCGGCGGGATCGAGCTCACCTGGGGGAACGCCGGCGCGGTCGAGCAGATGGTGCACCTCATCGGCCGGCGGGAGGGGATCGGCCGGCTGCTCGGCGAGGGCGTGAAGCGCGCGGCGGCGGCCCTGGGACGCGGCGCCGAGCGGTTCGCGCTGCACGTCAAGGGGCAAGAGCTCCCCATGCACGACCCGCGGGGCAAGAAGGGGCTGTCACTCGCCTACGCGCTCTCCCCCACCGGGGCCGACCACATGGAGGCGCCTCACGATCCGCTCTACGAGGGCTTCCATCCCCAGGGCCACCCGCTCGGTCCGCTCGGGCTCATCGAGCCGGTCAAGATGCTGGACCTGGGCCCGCGCAAGGTGCGCGCATTCTACCTCACCCAGCAAGTCTGGAGCCTCTACAACTCCGTCGGCATGTGCGATTTCGTGGGCACGCCGCTCAACGCGCTCGATCTCGAGAAGCTGGTGGGCTACGTCAACAGCGTCACCGGCTGGAACATGAGCCTCTACGAGATGCTCAAGGTCGGCGAGCGGGCGAACACCCTCATGCGGCTCTTCAACTGCCGGGAGGGATTCACGACCGACGACGACATCCTGCCCCAGCGGATGCACGAGGGGATCGGCAACGGGGCGCTGAAGGGCGAGCGCGTGGATCCGGACCAGTTCGTGGCCGCTCGGCGCCTGTATTACGAGATGGCCGGCTGGGATCCGGAGACGGGCCGGCCGACCGCGGCCAAGCTCGCCGAGCTGGCGGTGGACGAGGCGACGATCCGAAGCTAAGGGGTGGGCGAGCTCTGGAGCCTCGCCGTCACGCCGGCGGTCGGACGCCCAGCTCGGCCAGCATCGCCCGGAGATCGTGGCCGCGGTCCACCCGGAAGAAGACCCCGCGCATCCCCACCTGCTCGGCGGCGCGCACGTTCGGCTCGGAATCATCCACGAAGACGCACGCCTCGGGGGGGAGCCCGAGCCGCTCGGCCGCCAGCCGGTAGATGGCGGGGTCCGGCTTGGCCATTCCCACCTCGGCCGAGCAGACCACGGCGTCGAACAGCTCGTGGATGCCCAGCCCGTCGCGGAGCCGGGTCGGTAGGGTGGCGTCGGCGTTGGACAGGATCGCGATCCGATAGGCCGGACGGAGGGCGCGCACGAGAGCCACGGTCTCCGGGATCACGTGCTGGGCGCGGCGCCAGGCCTCGTGGACGCGGGGCAGTGGCCGCCCGGCCCGGGCTTCCAGCAGGCGATGCGCCTCGTCCAACCACGCCTGGCGATCGCCCCGTCCGCACTGGATGGCGTCCCAGGCGGGGGTTCGATAGAGGGTCTCGAAGATCGCGCCGCGCGGAAGCTGGTGGGCGTCCTCGAGCTCCCGCGCGACATCCCAGCGCATGTCGTGGACGACACCGCCGAAGTCGAGGACGACCCCGCGGATCCCGCCGGGCGCGGTCATCGGCTCACCTCGCGAGAGATCGGCGTGATGCGGATCGGCGGCTCCGGACGCGCCACGCGGAGAGCTTATCAGAGCGCCGCCGACCGTGCTAGCGTGGACGGCTGCCATGCCGGAACCGTGGGCAACCCGGGCGGCGCTCGCCGGCTTGGGGCTTCTCAGCCTGGCCGGGTATCGGCTCGGCCTTCCGCGACTCGGCGGCCACGGCTTCCCCATTCACGAAGCATACGTCGTCCTCTCCCTGGGCCTCTTCCTCGTCTACCTCGCGGCGGTGACCGTGGTGCTCCGGCGGCCCTCGGCGGATCGCGTCGTGCTGGCCACGATCCTCGGCTTCGGGCTGCTCTTCCGGCTGGCGGTCCTGCCGAGCCCGGTCTTCCTTTCCTCGGACCTCTACCGGTACCTCTGGGACGGGCGCGTGCAGCTTGCCGGCATCAATCCCTATCGTTCCGCGCCGGAGGCGCCGGAGCTCGCCCGCCTCCGCGACGCGGAGATCCATCCGCGCATCAACCGGCCGACCGAGCGCACGGTGTACCCGCCGGCCGCCGAGGCGGTGTTCGCGCTCGTCGCCGCCGTCGCGCCGAACAGCGTCGTGGGGTGGCGTGTGGTCGTTCTCGGCTGCGAGGGCGCGACGGTGGCGCTGCTCCTCGGCCTGCTGCGGCGGATGAGGACGGCCCCGTCCGCGGTCCTCGTCTACGCCTGGGCGCCGCTGGCCGTCCTCGAGGGCGTACAGGCCGGCCACGTGGACTTCGTGATGTTCCCGCTGCTCCTCCTCGCGCTCGGCTGGCGGCAGGCGGGCCGGATGACCGGCGCGGGCTTGGCCCTCGGCCTCGCGATCCTGGTCAAGCTCTATCCGGCCGTGCTCCTCCTGGTCTGGCACCGCCGCGGCGAGCGTCGCCTTCCGGCGGCCTGCGCCGGCGTCGTGGCCACGGGCTACCTCGCCTATCTCGGCGGGGTCGGCCCGCGGGTCGCCGGGTTCCTGCCCCGGTATTTCGGGACCGCGGAAGACTTCAACGTGGGGCTCCGCGCGTTCCTGACCGCGCCGGTGGACGCCGCGCTGAACGCGTCCCACTGGGAGGCCCTGGGGCGGTGCGGCCTCCGATTCCTCGCGCGCTTCGGCTACGTGGACCCGCGGGTTCCGATCGAGGCCCTCCTCCCGGCCGACGCCGAGCCACCCCTTCGCCAGGCGCTCGGGATGCCGTCCGCGGACGTGGGGACGCTCCTGCTGGTCCAGGTCGGCCACGAGGTGGTCCGGGGCGTCGCCATGTTCGTCCTGCTCGCCCTGCTGGGGGCCGTGCTCGTCCGGCTCGGCCGGCGGCGATCCGAAGGCGCTGCCGGCGTCCTCGCCGCCGGCAGGGGAGCGGTGGCCGCCTATCTCGTTCTGGTCCCGACCGCCATGCACGCGTGGTACGCCGCCTGGATGCTGCCGTTCCTGACCCTTCAGCCTTCGCTGGCGTGGCTCTGGTTCACCGGGGCGGTGTCGCTGTCCTACCTGAAGTACGCCTGGGGCGACCTGCCGGTCTGGCTGCGTCTGATCGAGTACCTCCCACTCTACGGCCTCCTCGTGTGGGAGTGGGTCGCGGTGGTCTCGACGCGCTGGGCTCTCCACCGCGGTTGCGGGTCGGGCGCGGCGCCGGTATAGTAGCCGAGTAGCCGGGGCCGCGCGCGCCGCACTCCGCTCCGCTGCCAAGGAGGCTCCCATGCCAGAGGCCGTCATCGTCGAAGCCGTCCGCTCCGCAGTCGGGCGCAAGAACGGGACGCTCGCGGCGGTTCGCCCGGACGACCTGGCCGCCCACGTCCTCGCGGCCCTCGTCCGCCGGGCGGGGGTGGATCCGGTCCTCGTCGAGGACGTGATCTTCGGGTGCGTGGACCAGGTGGGGGAGCAGGGATTCAACATCGCGCGCAACTCCGCCCTGATCGCCGGCCTGCCGCTCGACGTCTGCGGTGTCACGCTCGACCGCATGTGCGGCTCGGGGCAGCAGGCGGCGAACTTCGGCTTCGGCATGGTCGTCTCGGGGCAGCACGACTGCCTGATCGTGGGCGGGGTCGAGAACATGAGCCGCGTCCCCATGGGCTCGAACGCCCAGGGTCCCGGCGAGGGTCCCATCAGTCCCAAGCTGACCGAGCGCTACCAGATCGTGCCGCAGGGGATCTCGGCCGAGCTGATCGCCGAGAAGTGGGGGCTCGGCCGCGCCGAGCTCGACGAGTTCGCGGCCCAGAGCCACGAAAAGGCGGGCCGGGCGATCGCCGAGGGGCGGTTCAAGCGGGAGATCGTGCCGGTGCCGCTGCCGGACGGCTCCCTATTCGACACCGACGAGGGTGTGCGGGTGCCGGTGAACCGGGAGAAGATGGCCAGCCTCGCCCCCTCCTTCAAGCCGGACGGCGTCGTCACGGCCGCCAACTCGAGCCAGATCTCGGACGGGGCCGCGGCCCTCCTCCTGATGTCGCGGGAGCGGGCCCAGGCCCTCGGGCTCCGCCCTCGGGCGCGGTTCGTCGCCTCCGCGCTGGCCGGCGTGGACCCGACGATCATGCTCACGGGCCCCATCCCGGCGACCCAGCGCGTCCTCGCCAAGGCCGGACTGGCGCTCGCCGACATCGACCGCATCGAGATCAACGAGGCGTTTGCCTCGGTGGTGCTCGCCTGGGAGCGGGAGCTGCGGCCCGACATGTCGAAGGTCAACGTGAACGGCGGGGCGATCGCGCTCGGGCACCCCCTCGGCTGCTCGGGGGCGAAGCTCCTCACCACGCTGCTCTGCGAGCTGGAGCGGTCGGGAGGCCGGTTCGGCCTTCAGACGATGTGCATCGGCTTCGGCCAGGGCATCGCGACGATCATCGAGCGGCTCTGACGCCATGGCCGGCTACTACTGCCCGAAGTGCAAGAAGACGGCGCCTGTCCAGAAGATGTGCTGTGGGCGCCCCATGAAGCGCGGCTAGGCCCCGGGCCGATGGCCGTCGCGCCGGGTCGTCCTCGGTCGTCGGCGGCCCTCAACGTATGCGGCATACGCCTCGGGCCGCCTCCTTCCTGCGTCCTACCGGCGCTCGGCCCTCGGCCCGGGGCCTCCGCTTGATGACGACGACGGCCGACCCGGGGTCGGCGCCGCTGGTCCTCATCTGCGGCCTCGATCATGCCACCTTCGTCGAGGAGGAGGCCGTGTTCGCCGCCGCGGGGGTGCGCTTCCGCCCCGTGCTCGCCCGCAGCGAGGCGGACTTCCTCGGCAAGTGCGCGGAGGCGGATGCCCTCCTCATCCAGTACGGCGATGTCACCCGGCGAGTCATCGAGAGCCTGCCGCGTATCCGCGTCCTCGTGCGCTACGGGGTCGGGGTCGACGGCATCGACGTCGAGGCCGCGACCGCGCGGGGCATCCCGGTGGTGAACGTCCCGGACTACGGCACCGACGAGGTGGCGAACCACGCGGTCGCGCTGCTCCTGGCTCTGGCCCGGAAGCTTCCCCAGCTCGATCGGCAGACCCGCGCCGGCCGCTGGAGCGTCTTCGAGGCGATCCCGATCACCCGCCTGACCGGCCGGACGGTCGGAATCCTCGGGTGCGGCCGGATCGGGAGCCGCGTCGCCCGAAAGCTGGCGGGCTTCGACGTGTGCCTCCTGGCCTGTGATCCCTACCTCCGGACGTTCCCCCCGGGCGTCGAGCCCGTCGCGTTCGAGCGTCTCCTGGCCGAGTCCGACTACCTGACCGTGCACGCTCCGCTCACGGCGGGGACGCACCATCTCATCGGGCGGGCCGCGCTGGCCCGGATGAAGCCGACGGCCGTCCTGATCAACACCGCGCGCGGCGGGATCGTGGATACGGACGCCCTGGTCGACGCGCTTCGGGCCGGGCGTCTCGCGGGGGCGGGACTCGACGTCACCGAGCAGGAGCCGCTGCCTCCCGGAAGCCCGCTGCTGGCCATGGACCAGGTCATCGTGACGCCCCACGCCGCCTGGTACTCGGAGGAGGGGCGGTCCGAGCTCAAGCGCCGCGTGGCGGAGGAGGCGGTGCGGGTCCTGCGTGGCCAGCGGCCGCAGAACTGCATCAATCCCCAAGTGTTCGGGTGACGGGCGGGCCGCTCGACGTCGCTGGTGGCGGCGCGGGACCGTCGCCTGAGCCGCGGCCGGTGAGCCCGGAGCCGTCGCTCTACGACGTGGTGGCGCTCGGGGAGGTGATGCTCCGGCTCGCCTGCAAGCCGCCGACGCGCCTCGAGCAGACGCGGGAACTGGATGTCTCCTTCGGCGGCACCGAGGCCAACGTCCTCTGCGCGCTGGCGCGCATCGGCCTCCGCACGGCCTGGATCTCCGCCCTGCCCTCGAACCCGTGGGGGGAACGGGTCGGGCGCGAGCTTCGCGGGCACGACGTCGACGTCGCTCACATCGTCTGGCGGGTGCGCGGCCGGATCGGGCTCTACTTCCTCGAATACGGCGTCGGCCCCCGTCCCATCCGGGTGCTCTACGACCGCCAGGACTCGGCCTTCTCGACCCTCCACGAGGATGAGGTGGACTGGGCGGTGGTGCGCCGGAGCCGCCTGGTCCACGTGACCGGGATCACCCCGGCGCTCGGCGAGCAGCCGCGCGGGCTCACCGAGCGGGCCCTCGAAGAGGCGCACACGGGGGGCGCCTTCGTCTCGCTCGACGTGAACTATCGGGCCGCTCTCTGGTCGCCCGACGACGCCCGCATCTACTTCGAGAGCCTGTGCCCGCGGGTCGGGCTCCTGTTCGTGGGTCGCGAGGACGCTCGCCGGGTATTCGGGCTCGACGGGGACCCGGAGCTGGTCGCCGAGGGGCTCCGGCGGTGGGCGCCCAAGGCGATGATCGCGCTGACCCTGGGCGAGCAGGGCTCGGTCGTCCTGGCCGACCGCCTCTACCGCCCCACGCGCCTCTACCGCCTGGACATGGTCGCCGACCGCGTCGGGGCCGGCGACGCGTTCGCGGCCGGCTTCCTCTACGGGCTCCTCACGAGCCAGGACGTGCAGTACGCCCAGGACTGCGGCACCGCGCTGGCCGCCCTCAAGTGCACGATGTGGGGCGACGTCGCGCTGGTTCGCCCCGGCGAGCTCGAGGAGCTGATGGCCCAACCCGACCCGCGCATCCGCCGCTGACCCGACCCCACTCACCAGAGCAAAAGGAGGCTCCACCGTGCGACCGTCCCGCTACCTCTACCTGAACGGCCGGATCGTGCCCTACGGCGAGGCGCTCATCCACGTCCAGTCGGCGGCCGTCAAGTACGGCACGTCGGTCTTCGAGGGACTCCGGGCCTACTGGAACCCGCAGCAGGGCGAGCTGTACGTCTTCCGCCTCAAGGAGCACATCGACCGTCTCTACGACTCGCTCCGGCTCATGCGGATGGAGCACACCTTCAGCCGGGAGGAGCTGGCCAGCTCCATCCTCGAGGTCTTGCGGAAGAACGAGTATCGTGAGGACGTCCACGTCCGGCAGACCGCCTACCTCGAGGCCGACGCCGGCATGGAGGCGACGGAGCCGGTCGGATTGGCGGTGGACGCGTTGCCCCGCCGGCTCTCCCAGAAAGTCGGCATCACCGCCTGCATCTCCTCCTGGATGCGGATCGCCGACGGCAGCATGCCGCCCCGGATCAAGTGCTCGGCCAACTATCAGAACGGCCGGCTGGCCGCGCTGGAAGCCAAGCTCAACGGCTACGACGGCGCCCTCCTCCTGAATGCCCGGGGCAAGCTCGCCGAGGCGCCGGGCGCGTGCTGCTTCGTGGTGCGGCGCGGGGTCCCGATCACGCCGCCGGTGACGGCGGACATCCTGGAGTCGGTGACGCGGGCGACGCTCCTCGAGCTGAGCCAGAAGGAGCTGGGCCTCGCCCCCGAGGTGCGCGAGATCGATCGGACGGAGCTGTACGTGGCCGAGGAGGCCTTCCTGTGCGGGAGCGGCTGGGAGATCACCCCCGTCCTGTCGGTCGACAAGCTGCCGCTCGGCGATGGCATCCAGCCGGGCCCGGTGACGCGCGCGATCCAGGCCTGCTACTTCGACGTGGTCCGCGGCGAGAAGCCGGCCTATCGGGACTGGCTCACCCCGGTGTACGGCAAGTAGGGCGGCCGCGCCCACCCACCCAGCCCGAGAGGCTGGGGAGGTTTCGGAGGGGGCCGTTGAGGCCCCCTCCGATGATCTACCGGCACACCTCGGTCGGCCCATCCTGGGCGAGCCGACCGTTCTGGTAGATCCGCTCCTGGACCTGACGGCACCCGGTGGGGCCGACCGCGGCCAGCGGGTAGGCTTCGACGCGCTGGAACCCGTCGACCGACTCGTAGGCGACGGCGCGGTTCTGAAGCGCGGCCTCGCGCGTGGCCCGGCGCCGGATGTCGCTGAGCGTGCCGTCGAGGGTCGCATCGGCCGCTCGCCAGCGGTTGTCCCGGTCCAGGACGGCGGGCGTCGCCGGCGTCACCGGTGGGCTGTACACCGGAGCGGGTGGGGCGGTCGGAGCGGCCGCCTGCACTCGCAGGTTGTTGACGACTCCGCGGACGCCACCGACCTGACGGGCCGCCTCGCCCGCCCGATATCGAACGTCCTCGTTCTCGACCACGCCGTTCAGGCTCACGATTCCCTGGTTGGTGTCCACGTCGATCCGGGTCAGCGTCGACAGCTTCTCGCGAGCCAGCCGCGTCTTGACGGCGGCCGTGGTCAGGGCGTCGTCGACGGTCGCGCCGGCCGACTTCTCCGGCGCCGAGGCGCAGCCGGCGACGGATCCGAGCAGGGCCATGACGAGCGCGAGTCTCAGTATGGTATGCATCGCCGATCTCCTCTCTACGAGCACACTTCGCGGGTCGTGATGACGAGCAGGAGAGAAACGAACAGTCGCTGCATGGCGAACCTCCTGGACAGAGAACCAGATATCGTCCCGATTGCAGCAATCCCGATACCAGGCGTCGTCTGTCGCGCTGGCGACAGAGGAGGCGGGGGCGTCGGCAGCCCGTCCGCAGCCAGGCTGAGCCCGGGGCCCCTCGCCGCGACGCAGCGGGTCAGTTCTTCCGGAAGAGGATGGGCCCCACGAAGGACTCGGCGGTGCTCTTGGTGTCGTCGGAGTCGATCCCGACGGAGACGATGGCTGGCTCCTCGGGCTCCTCCCCGTAGATCCGCTTGAAGTCCTCGCGGACGTTGCGGCGCTCCGTGAGCCACTTCCCGAGGTCAGCGGGACCCGAGCGGACGACGACGTAGGTGACGGTGCCGGTCTTCTGGCTCTTCACCGTTGATCCGGCCGGCACGGTCGTGTCCCAGATGTATCCGATGACGCGGGAGCGGACGGCCTCCGGAAATCGCGGCCAGGTCACGTAGATCTGGCCGGCCTGGTCGTCGGTCTCGGCGCGGCGAGAGTCCCCGCCCTTCGGGAGCGTGACGACCTTCCAGCTCCACTCCAGGACCGGAGTCTCCTTCAGGTTGACCTTTCCCTTGATCTCCTTGCTGATATTCGAGCTGTCGCCGGCGCTCTTCAGGTGGAGGACCTTCCGCCCTCCGTCCTCGACGACGACGAACTCGTAATTGGGACTGCCCCATCGCTGCTTCTGCCACGGTGGCGGGATGCCCTTGGTGCCGACCGGCTGGGACGACCAGTCCTCGACCACCACCGGGTCGGCCGCCAGCGCGGTCACGACGAGCGCCAGCAGCAGGATCGGGACCAGAGGCCGGGATCGCAGGGTCATGACGGTCTCCTGGTGTCGGATCCCCCGTCAGGGCGCATGCCCCGAGCCTTCGGGCCGAGGCGGGTGGCCTCGTGCGCGTAAGCCAGGGGCACCCAGTCCGTGAGGAGGGGACGGGTATCGCGTGGGTCGATGATCTCCTCGATGCCGAAGGCCTCTGCCGTCCGGAACGGGCTGCGCAGGGCGCCCAGACGGGCCTCGATCTCGCGCAGGAGCGCGGGGTCCCAGCTCACGATTGGGGGAAGACGATCAGGACGCCGGTGTAGTTGTGGAAGAAGCTCGTCGGCCCGACCGGGGCGAACTCGCCGTTGCCGAAGAAGCCGACGAGCGGCCACTCACCGAGCCGCCGGCGGATCGCCGTGACGTCGTGATCGGGGACGCCGAACAGGCCTCGCCCGCGGCCGGCGCAGTTGACGTAGATCCCGAAGGCGGGCCGCCGCCCCGCCAGCTCGGCCTCCACGCGCCCCAGCATGGCCTCGAGGTCGTCGCGGGCGGCCTCGGCGTCCCGGATGTGGAACTGGATCGTCTGTCCCGGCCGGATCGGCTCGGCCACGGCCAGGGCCCCGCTCTCGCGGTCGACGCCGGCCAGGTTTCGGACGAGGAAGTCGCCCCGCGCCAGCGGCGACTTGGCGGGATTCATGGCGAGGCCCGCGAAGACGCCGGCCTGGGGCAGCCGCTGCTCGTAGTCGGGCACCGCGTGGATCGCTTCCTGGAGGACCTCGAGGGGCGAGCGCCCCGCGATCGCCCGGACCACGTTCCCCTCGCCCCGGGTCACCACGTAGGCTTCGCCGATCGGCTGGCAGCCCTGGGCGACTCCGACGACCGGCGCGTGGCCGGAGAGGGCCAGTCCCGGGAGCGCGCCCTGCGCGACCTCGGTGTTGTACAGCTCGAAGATCGGCGTGCCCGCCGCGGCCCCGCCGAGCACCGGCACCGGCCCGAGACCCTCGGCGAGCCCGTGGAGAAGGCCGCGCGGATCGAGGTTGGTCGCGTCGGGCAGGATGAAGAGCGCGCCGCCCTCCGCCACCGCTGGGCCCGCCTGCTCGGCCAGCTCCGTGCCCGCCCGGGCGTCGAGCCGCGCGTGGTCGGCCACCATGACCGGGCACGCGAGGACGGCGCCGTCGCTCCGGGTGACCAGGACGGCCACCGCCGGGATCTGCTCGATCTCGCCCCGCTCGGTCAGGACGCCGGCCCCGCTCACGCCGACGACGGCCCGGGCCCCGGTGACGCGCCGCACGGCGTGGAGCAGCGCGCCGGCGAACGGGAGCGCGTCGCCGGTCGTGAAGACGAGGGCCACCTCCGCCCGCTCGGCCCCGCTGGCGGCCATGGCGGCCAGCGACGCGTCGAGCGCCGCCTCGTCGGCTTGCTTGCCCGTCACGAGCCCCGATCCCGCGAGGATCACGTGGGAGACCGTAACAGAATCCAGGCCACCACCGCAACCGCGGCGGCGCCCGGCGCCTTCGTCTATGGATGTCTAGCGATACCTGCCGAGGCGGAC
>DASYQW010000029.1 GCA_036005065.1 Candidatus Methylomirabilota bacterium
GAATACCCCCCCGATGCCCCCCCGTCGGGGCGGGGGCTATGCCGCCGCTCGGAGCACTCCTCGATGCACCACGCGCTCGCTGGTCGGCGCCGGTTTACTCCGACACACCCCTACCTGACCTTGGCCCCCGGCGGCAAATCCCGGTCCAGCGTGAGGAGCGCGAGCGCGTCGCCTTCCGAGCCGGCCAGCACCATCCCTTGCGACTCGACGCCCATGAGGGTCGCCGGCTCGAGGTTGGCCACCACGACCACCTTGCGCCCGCGGAGATCGGCGGGCGCATAGTGCTCGGCGATCCCCGCCACGAGCCGCCGCGTCTCGTCGCCGAGCTTCACGGTGAGCTTCAGGAGCTTCTTCGATTTCGGCACCGGCTCGGCGTCCAGCACCTCGGCCACCCGCAGATCGAGGCGCCGGAACTCTTCGATGCTGATGCGCGAGGACGGCGCGGCCTCGGGGCGCGGCGCGCCGGCCCGGGCGGCGGGGGCGCTGGCGCCACCGGCGTCGACACGGGGGAACAGCGGCGCCCCCTTGGTGACCCGCGTCCCGGAGACCATCCGGCCCCAGCTCCCCACGTCTTCGAGCCGCGGCACCCCGCCCAGACCGAGCTGGCGGCGGATGGCCGCGGCGGCCTCGGGGACGAAGGGCTCGAGGACGATGCCGAGGATGCGGAGCGCCTCGGCCAGGGTATAGAGCACCGTCCGGAGTCGCTCGGCCCGGGCCGGGTCCTTGGCGAGTGTCCACGGGGCTTGGGCGTCCACGTAGCGGTTGAGCGCGCCGATCCACTCCCAGATGGCGACGAGGGCTCGCTGGAAGGCGAACTCCTCCATCGCCGCATGGACGGCGGCCAGGGCGCGCGTCAGCCCGTCCCGGACCTCGATCTCCGCCGGACCGAGAGACCCCGGCTCGGGGACGACGCCGCCGCCGAAGCTCGTCAGCATGGCCAGGGCGCGGCTCACGAAGTTCCCGAGATCGTTGGCGAGGTCGGCGTTGAGCCGCTCGACCAGGGCCTCTTCGGAAAAGCTCGCGTCCTGGCCGAAGGCCATCTCGCGGAGCACGAAGTACCGGAAGGCGTCACGGCCGTAGGTGTCGGCCAGCTTGAGGGCCTCGACGACGTTGCCCACGCTCTTGGACATCTTCGCGCCGCCGAGCGTCCAGTAGCCGTGCACGTTCAGGTGGCGGTAGATCGGGATACCGGCCGCCTTCAGCATCGGCGGCCAGTAAATGGCGTGGGGCTTCAGGATGTCCTTGCCGATCAGGTGCTGGGCGTGAGGCCAGAAGGTCTGGAACCGGGGGCTGTCGGGCCATCCCGGCGCCGAGATGTAGTTCAGCAGCGCGTCGAACCAGACGTAGGTGACGAAGTTCTCGTCGAACGGCAGCGGGATCCCCCACGGGAGTCGGGTCCGGGGCCGGCTGATGGCGAGATCCTGCAGCGGCTCTCGCAGGAAGGCGAGGACTTCGTTCCGGTAGCCCTCGGGCCGGATGAAGTCTCTGTGCGCCTCGATGTGCTCGAGGAGCCAGGTCTGGTAGCGACTCATCCGGAAGAAGTAGTTCGGCTCCTTGAGAAAGGTCGGGGCGGTCCCGTGCTGGGGGCAGCGCCCGTCCACCAGCTCCTTCTCGGTATAGAAGCGCTCGCAGCCCACGCAGTACTGGCCGCCGTACTCGCCGAAGTAAACCTCGCCGGCGTCGTAGAGCTGCTGGAGGACCCGCTGGACGACGACCTTGTGGCGCGGCTCGGTCGTCCGGATGAAGTCGTCGTAGGTGATCCCCAGGACATCCCACTGGCTTCGAAAGGCCGCCGCCAGCCGGTCGGCGAAGGCCTGCGGCGTTTCCCCGGTCCGGTTGGCCGCGTGGAAGACGTTCTCCGCGTGCTCGTCGGTCCCGGTCAGGAAGAAGACCTCATCCCCGGCCAGCCGGCGGTAGCGGCACATCGCGTCCGCGACGATCGTGGTGTAGGCGTGCCCCAGGTGGGGCGTCGAGTTGACGTAGTAGATCGGCGTGGTGAGGTAGAAGACGCGCCGCGGCGGGCTCGGGAGCGCCATGGGGGCACGCTGGGTCAGTCGGTCACCGGCGGGACGGCCGCCGTCTCACTCGAGGGGTCTGACATGCGGTCGGCCTTCCCACGTGAGCTGGTCGAGCGGCAGCTCGGCCTCGGTGCCGTCGGCGAAGCCCACCCGCACCGTCTCCTTCAGCACCTTGACCGACTTCACGCGCCCGTCCATGCAGCCCCCACCGCCGCACTCGGCCCGACAGGCCTGCCCGACCCGCGGGAGTTGCGCTCGCAGCTCGTCGTAGAGGGAGAACTCGTAGAGGAGGCAGCACTTGAGGCGCCCGCAGTTGCCGAGGAGCCGGCTGTCGGTGAGCGGCATGTCCTGGGCCTTCGCCATCTTCACCGAGATCGGCTCGAACTTCCGGAGGTAGCTCGAGCAGCAGAGCTGGCGCCCGCACGGCCCGATGCCATCCTGGACCTTGGTGACGTCGCGCGCCCCGATCTGGCGCATCTCGATCCGGGCGCGAAACTCCCGGGCCAGTTCCTTGACGAGTTCCCGGAAGTCCACCCGCCCCTCGGCCGCGAACAGCACGGTCACCCGCCGCCCGTCGGGGGCGATCTCGACGTCCACGATCTTCATCTGGAGCCCGTGGCTCTTGGCCCGGATCTGGCACGTCACGACCGCCGCCCGCTCGCGATCCCGCCGGCGCCGGTACTCGGCGACCTCCTCCGGCGTGGCCCGCCGCACCACCCGCGGGTAGACACGGTCGCGCTTCCCCTCGGGCAGCTCGCGCGCCGGGCGGCGCACCTCGCCGAGGACGTGCCCATTCGGGACGTCGACCAGGTAGAACTCGCCGACATGGAGGTCGAGCGCGTCGTCCACCCGGTAGTCGTCGGCGCGCGACCCCTCGCGCAGCCGGATCCCGACCAGACGCACGGGAGGCGCGGTGGGCCCGGCATCGGAGATCCCCGGCATTCTGTCCATCTCCCTTATCCTAGGCCGCCGGCGGCGCGAGCGCCAGGAGCGCGTGCTCGAGCGCCAGGCGCGGGCTGACGTTGCCATCGAGGGCGAGCCAGGATTCTTTGATCGCCGCCAGAGCCGCCGTCAGTCCGGGCAGCGTCAGACGACGCGTCAGGCTCGCCAGCTCCTCTCGACGGTCGATGTTGACGAGCAGGGCGGGATCGCCGCCAGCCGTGAGGCACACGGCGTCCCGATACCAGAGCCAGTAGGTCTCGAGGTAGGCCGCGACCGCGGCCCGGTCCGGCGCCAGCTCGTCGAGGTGTCCGGCGAGCTCCGGCCGAGACACCTCCGTGAGCGCGAGCGCGGCCGCCCGTCGCGCGCGGACCGCCTCCAGGTCGGCGCCGAGGGCGAGGCCGATCTGGCCGCGGCACAACCGGGCCAGCAGCCGGGCGGTGTCCGCGGCGGCGCCCCGCGCCGTGAGCACGCCGACGGCCTCGCCTTCGCCGAGGGGCCGGAACCGCACCGGCTGGCAGCGCGAGAGCACGGTCGGCGGCAGCGCGCGGGGGTTGGCGACGATCAGGACGAGGACGGTGCGGGCCGGCGGCTCCTCGAGCGTCTTGAGGAGCGCCTGCGCCGTCGGCAGGGTCATGCGGTCGGCGTCGTCGAGGATGAAGACCTTCCGCGGGCCCTCGTGCGGCGCCAGCGCGGCCCAGTGCTCGAGCTCGCGGACCTGGTCGATCCGCAGCGTCGCCACACCCCGGGGGTTGTCCTTCGGCGGCAGCGGCGCGATCAGGTGGCAGTCGGGGTGCTGCCCGGCGGCGACCCGCCGGCAGGCCACGCACGTGCCACAGCCCTGCCGGGAGCAGAGGCACGCCTGCGCGAAGGCGAGCGCGGTGAGCCGGCGGCCGACGCCGGGAGGCCCGACGAAGGCGTAGGCGTGGGCGACCCGCTCGGCCGTCAGCGCGCGCCGGAGGAGCGTCACGGCAGCCTGCTGCCCGACGATCGCTTCCCAGAGCGGCGCGGGGCTCGGCGCACCGGGCGGCCCGCTGCGCCCGGTCGTCCCGGCCCGGCCCCGTCCCGGCTCGACACCCTCGCGGGCTCTCACCGCGTCCCTCCGCGGCCGAAGCGCGCCGCCACCACTACACGGATCGCCTCGGCCAGCGCCTCCGCGGGCTGGTGGGCGTCCACGAGCTCGACGCGGGCCGGCTCCCTCTCGTGGATCGCCCGGTATCCCTTGCGCACCCGCTCGTGGAATTCGAGACCCAGCCGCTCGAAGGGATCCGGAGAGAGGGCCGCGTCGTGCGGCCGACCCCGCGCGCGCCGGAGCCCCTCGGCGACATCCAGATCGAGGACGAT
This sequence comes from Candidatus Methylomirabilota bacterium, assembly GCA_036005065.1. Taxonomy (NCBI): domain Bacteria; phylum Methylomirabilota (SeqCode); species Candidatus Methylomirabilota bacterium. The sequence goes on from DASYQW010000029.1 coordinate 4,302, forward strand.
CGTGAGATCGGGCACGAGCCCGTCGGTCGCGACCCGATTGAGCCCGGCGATGACGTCGAGCGGCACCCCGCGCCCGTAGCCCTGGTAGGCGACGGTGGAGTCGGCGTACCGGTCGCACACGACCACCGCGCCGCCGTCCAGCGCCGGCCGGATGACGCGCCGCACGTGCTCGGCGCGCGCCAGCGCAAAGGCGAAGCACTCCGTGACGGGGTCCAGCGGAGAGCGCTCGGCCAGGAGCTGCCGCACCCAGGGGCCGAGAGGAGAGCCGTCCGGCTCGGAGGTCGTCGCCAGCCGCACCCCGAGCCCCTCGAGCCACGCGGCGAGCCGCGCGACCTGTGTCGACTTGCCCGCGCCCTCGACGCCCTCGACGGTGATGAGCCGCCCGGCCAGGCTCAGCGGTGGCCACTCACCCATGTTCGTGCAGGCTATCACACGGTCCGGCAGGGCTCAATGCATCGCGCAGCCGAGCGCCGCGCGACGCGGCGGTGGAGGTCGGCGCCGTCAGGCGCCGAGGACGGGGAACCCCAGGCGCTCGAGCGCCGCGATCTGGCGCGCGGCGAACTCGCGGGCGGCCCGCACGACTTCCGGCGGCAGGGGCTCGGGGCGATCCCAGAGCCCGGTCCGGCCCCCCAGGTGCCGCCGGGCGGACGCGACGAAGGCCGGGGGCAGCCGGTCGGGCAAGGCGACCTCGTTCATGAGGGCCCAGGCGATGGTCCAGGCCCGGGCGACGTTCGCGAGATCGTAACCCCCGCCGCCCAGTGCGACGAGGCGCGGCGCCAGGTGTAGAATCCGCCGGACCGCTTCCGCGAAACCGTCCACGCTGAGCGCCAGGTGGGTGAGCGGGTCCGTCCGGTGGCTGTCGATCCCGAGCTGGGCCACCACGACGTCCGGGCGGTAGGCCCGGACGACGGGCGGCACGACCGCGTCGAAGGCCTCGAGGTACACGGCGTCGTCCGTGTACGGCTGGAGCGGCACGTTGACGGCGTACCCGCGGCCGGGGCCGGCCCCGATCTCCTCGACGAAGCCCGTGCCCGGGAAGAGGCGGTCCCCCCGCTCGTGGGTCGAGATCGTGAGCACGTCGGGGCTTTCGTAGAACGCGGCCTGGACGCCGTCTCCGTGGTGGGCGTCGATGTCGACATACGCGACGCGGAGGCCACGGGCGCGGAGCGCCTGGATCGCCAGGACCGCGTCGTTCAGGTAGCAGAAGCCCGAGGCCCGATCCGGCATGGCATGGTGCAGTCCGCCCGCGAAGGCGAAGGCGCGATCGACCTCCCCCGCCGCCACCAGCTCGGCGGCCTGAATCGAGCCGCCGCAGGCGAGCGCCGAGGCCTCGTACATGCCGGGCCAGATGGGGTTGTCGCCGGGCCCCAGCCCGTAGCGGGAGGCCTCCGGCGCCGGCTGGCCCGCGCTGGCCCGCCGGAGCACCTCGAGATAGTCCTCCGTGTGGAAGCTCCGCAGGACGTCGTCAGGCGCGGGGCCGGGGGCCAGGACCTTCGTCTCCGGCAGGGCGGTGAGCCCGAAGGCCTCCATGAGGGCGAAGGTGAGCCCGAGCCGCTCCATCCGGAGAGGGTGGTTGGACCCGTAGTCGAAGCGCCCGTAGGCGTCGGAGTGGACCAGGGCCGTCCTCATGGGACGTTCGCCCGACGGCGCCCGGTCCCCGGGCGCACCCAGTGGCCGCTCCGGCCTCCGGACTTTTCCAGGAGGCAGAGGTCGGTCAGGACCAGCCCGCGGTCGATCGCCTTCACCATGTCGTAGATGGCGAGTCCGGCGCCGGCGGCGGCGGTGAGCGCTTCCATCTCCACGCCCGTCTTGTCGACCGTCCGGACGGCGGTCTCCACGTGCACGGCCGAGCGGCGCCGATCCAGCGCGAAGCGGACGTCGATGCCGGTGAGCCGCAACGGATGGCAGAGCGGGATCAGCTCGGCCGTCCGCTTGGCGGCCATGATCCCGGCGAGCCGGGCCACGCCGAGGACGTCGCCCTTGACGATGCGGCCCGCCGCGATCGCGGCGAGTGTCGGCGGCCGCATGCGAAGGGTGACGCGGGCGCGGGCCTCGCGGGCCGTCTCCGCCTTCTCGGTCACGTCGACCATCCGGGCCTTGCCCTCCCGATCGACGTGCGTCAATCCGGCGAGGCCGACGGCGCCGGGCCGGTCGTCGGTGGACCGGAGGGCGCGGCGGGCGCGTGATCGGCCGAGAGCCGCTTGGACGGGAAGGGGGGCGAGCCGAGAGGGGCCGCCCCCCTTGAGGGCGCGGGACATGATGAAGGCGCCGGATCCGCTAGATCGTCGGAGGGGGCCTCAACGGCCCCCTCCGAGACCTCCCCCAGGAGCGTTGCGGCGGCAGAGCCGCCGCTCGGAGCGCTCTCCGATGCACAACACGACCGGTCACAGACGCCGGGTCACTCTGACACATCCCGCTAGGCGGGCATCTGGGCGGAGCGCTGGCTCTGCCGAATGAGCGCCTCCATGCGGTCCTTGGCCATCAGCTTCAGCTTCTTGAGCTCACCCACCCGCCACTGTTGCTCGGTCGTCAGGAACGGCCGGGCCTGGAGGCTCTGGATCTCGCGCTCGTATCCCTGGTGCTCCTCGCGGAGCCGCCGGAACTCGGCGTTCGCCTCCGACAGTTGCTGGACGAGGACCTCGCGATCCGGCATGATCCCCTCCTTGACGGCACAAAAACAAAAATGGCCAGCGCCTCACTGGCCGCTGACCTCGCCTTCCTGGACCCGTTGCGCACCCGACGCACTCGGCCCTCCCGTAGCTCCGGGGTTCGGCCTTTCGCGCTGTGCCTCCCTTGTATCAAATCCCGCCGGAGGCTGTCAAGCCGCCGGCCTCGGAGCCTCCGGACGACATTCAGCCACCGGAGGGGCCGGCGAGGTCCTCCCCCGAGGAACTAGGGACTCGCCCCGACCGTGACGCCGCCCAGGAACGCCGGAACATAGGCGAAGAGATTCGCCAGCAGGCCGAGGGTCCCGCCGTCGAATACCTTGACCTGCGGCCCCCCTCCGGCGCCGGCCCCCGTGATGATGTCGGCCGTCCCGTCGCCGTTCATGTCCCCGGCGGCCACGAACACCCCGCCCGTGAAGGCCGGAGCGTACGCGAAGAACGCCCGGGTGAGCCCGCCCGTCGGGTCGAAGACCTTGACGACCGGCGCCGCGCCCGGCCCCGGCCCCGTGATGATGTAGTCCGCCCGGCCGGCGCCGCCCATGTCCCCGGCTGCCACCCGCACGCCGCCGGTGAAGCTCGGGTCGTACGCGAAGAAGTTCGCCAGCATCAGCCCGGTCGCGCCCGAGAAGACCCGGACGTTCGGCCCCCCGCCCTCGCCCGCCCCCGTGATGATGTCGGCCATCCCGTCGCCGTTCACGTCCCCGGCCGCCACGAAGACGCCGCCGGTGAAGGTCGGATCATAGGCGAAGAACGACCGGAGGAGCGCGCCCGTCCGGCCGTCGAAGACCCGGACGTTCGGCCCCCCGCCCGGGCCCGGCCCCGTGATGATGTCGGCCCGCCCGTCGCCGTTGACGTCCCCCACCGCCACCCGCACCCCACCCGTGAAGCTCGCGTCGTAGGCCAGGAAGCTCCGGAGGAGCGTGCCGGTCACCCCGTCGAAGACCCTGACTTCGGGGCCGCCGCCCGGGCCCGCCCCCGTCACGATGTCGGGCACGCCGTCGCCGTTCAGGTCGCCCCCGGCCACGTAGACCCCGCCGTGGAACTCGGCCGCATAGGCGAAGAAGCTGGCGACCGGGGCCAGCGAGCCGGGCCCGAACACCTTGACGTGG
>DASYQW010000030.1 GCA_036005065.1 Candidatus Methylomirabilota bacterium
TGACCTAGCGCGGCGGAGTCGGTCGGAGTCGGCGAAGCTCCTCGAAGAGCTCACGCTCGCGCGGGGTGAGGGTCTGGGGGAGCACGATCTTGACCCGTACCAGCTCGTCGCCCTGGCCGCCCCCGCGAAGATGCGGGATACCGTACCCGGGGAGCCGGAAGGTCTTCCCACTGGAGGTTTCGGGCGGGATCTTCATGGTGACCCGCCCGCGGAGAGTCGGGACCTCGACCTCGGCCCCCAGCGCGGCCTCCCAGACCGCGAGGGGAAGCTCCAGGTGGAGGTCGTCACCTCTCCGCTCGAAGAGCGGGTGCGGCATGACCCGCACCTGGAGATAGAGGTCACCGCGCGGGCCTCCGCCTGCGCCGGCGCCACCTTCCCCGGCGGCGCGGACGCGGGAACCGTCCCGCACGCCCGCCGGGATCTTGACCTCTACCCGGCGGGGGCGCGTCACCTCGCCCGCTCCGCCGCAGGTCGGGCAAGGGCTCCCCGCGTGTTGCCCGGCCCCACCGCACGTCGCACACCGCTCGGGCAACTCGAGCTCGACGGTCCGTCGCGTTCCCTGAGCGGCCTCATCCAGGCTGACCTCGATGGGGGTCTCGAGGTCCTGGCCGCGCCGGCTCGGCGAGCCTCGCCCGAAGGGCCGCCCACCGCCGAGGATATCCTCGAAGTCGATGGTCCCCGCTCCGCCCCCCGGGCGAGCCCGCCCCGCGCCGCGAGCGCCGAGGTCGCCGAAGAACGTGCGGAAGAATTCGGAGAAATCATGGAGGTCCCCGCGCTCGACGTGGACCTGGTAGTTGCCGAACCCACCCGGGGCGCCGCCCGCGCCCGGAAAGCCCTCGGCATAACGCTGCCAGTCGCCCCCGAGGGTGTCGTAGCGCCGGCGCTTCGCGGGGTCCGACAGGACCTCGTAGGCTTCGTTGGCCTCCTTGAAGCGCTCGCCGGCGGCCTTGTTCCCGGGGTTCATGTCGGGATGGTGCTTCCGGGCCAGCCGGCGGTAGGCCTTCTTGATGGCCTTCTCGTCGGCCGTCCGGTCGACCCCGAGGATCTTGTAGTAGTCCTTGTACGCGACAGCCATCTCAGTCAGTCCCTACGCCATTTCGGGGGGTCTCGGAAGACCCCCCGATAATCGGTTGCGGCCGCACAGCCGCCGCTCGGAGCGCTGCCCGACGCGCCGCACGCTCGGAGCGAGCTCCCGGTTACTCCGACAGCCTCCTGGGCGGTTTCCGGCTCCTCCTTGGATTGTAGCAAACCCGACAGGGGGGCCGGTCCGGACTGGGGCGGCCCGCTGGGCGCCGTCGGAACGACCAGGCGCAACGGACCGCGCAACCGCCAAGGATTGGTGGTCCGCTCCGAGCGGCGGCTGTGCCGCCGCAATTGTCCTGGGGGAGGTCTCGGAGGAGGCCGTCGAGGCCCCCTCCGACTGCCTTACCCGCGGCCCACGGTGAAGGCGACGAAGAGCGCGGAAGACCCGCGCTGGAGCAGGAGTGTCACCCGCTCGCCCTCCTTGAGCCCGCGCGCGAGGCGCTCGAACTCGGCGACGTTCCTGATTTTCTGCCGATTGAGCTCCCGGATGACGTCACCCGGCTGGATCCCGCCGGTGTCGGCCGGGCTGCCCGACTCGACCGACGCCACCACGACGCCCTCGGCAGCCCGAAGACCGAGCTGGCGCGCCAGGTCCGGCGTGAGCGGCTTCACCTCGAGCCCGAGCAGGCTCCTGGCCTTGGAGGACCGTCCAGCGATTTCGGCCTCGTCCGGGGCCTCGCCGATCTTCACCTCTACCGTGCGCTCGCCGCGCTCGCGCAGCAGCTTGACCTTCGCGCTACTGCCGGGCCCGGCGAGGCCGACCGCGCGCTGGAGGTCGCTCGGCGCCGACACGCGCTTGCCGTTGAACTCCACGATGATGTCGCCCGACTTGAGGCCGGCCTTCTCGGCCGGACTCCCCTCCACGACGTCGGCGACCAGGACGCCGCTCTCCTCCTTGGCGCCGAAGCTCTTCGAGAGCTCCGCGGTCAGCGGCTGCACGCTGACCCCGAGCCAGCCCCGGGTCACTTTGCCGCGGGTGGTGAGCTCCCCGTAGATCTTCTTGGCCAGGTTGATCGGGATGGCGAAGCCGATGCCCAGCGAGCCGCCGGTGCGGCTCACGATGGCCGTGTTGATCCCGATGACCTCGCCCGCCATGTCGACGAGCGGGCCGCCCGAGTTGCCCGGGTTGATCGCGGCGTCGGTCTGGAGGAAATCATCGAAGGGTCCCTGGCCGAGGACGCGGCCCTTGGCGCTGATGATGCCCGCGGTGACCGTCTGGGTGAACCCGAACGGGCTGCCGATGGCGAGCACCCAGTCCCCGACCTGTGCCACGTCGGAATCCCCCAGCCGCGCCGCCGGGTAGTTCGCGCCACCCGCGATCCGGAGCACGGCGAGGTCGGACTTGGCATCGGCGCCGAGGACCTTGGCCTTGTGCTTTTTCCCGTCGGCGGTGACGACCTCGATCTCCGAGGCTCCCTCGACGACGTGGGCGTTCGTGAGCGCGATCCCCGACGGGTCCACGACGACGCCCGAGCCGAGGCTCTTCTGCGTGTACTCGCGGGGCCCCCCGAAGAAGCGACGGAAGAACTCCTCCCCGAAGAACTCCTCCATCGGGCTCCGCGGCCCGGCGAAGGGGTTCTTCAGGACGGTCACGGTGTTGATGTTGATGACGGCCGGCCCGACCGTGGCCGCCACCTGCCGGAACGTGTTCGAGCTCTCCGGCGCCGCGACCCGGACGATCGGGGCCGCCACCAATGCCGACCGCGGAGCCTGGGCGAAGCTCGTCACGCCGTAGGCGCCCAGCCCGGCCCCGATCGACACCGCCACCACCACCAGCGCGCACAGCGTGCGCCGCCTGAGCTGCATCATGCCTCGTTCCTCCGCATCCCGGTCACGCGCCGACTCCGGTCGCCCCTCCCGTCAGGACGGCCCGCAGCTCCTCCCCCTCCAGGGTCTCGCGCTGCTTGAGCGCCGCCGCCCCCTGGAGGAGAGTGTCTTTCTTCGATGCCAGGAGCGCTCGCACGCGGTCGTACGTGCGCTCGACGATTTGCCGGACCTCCTCGTCGATGGCTCGCGCGGTCTCCTCGCTGTAGTCCCGCTCGCCGCCGCCGGCCCATGGCGGTAACCCGTTTCGGCGCAGGAAGGCCGGACTCCCGCCGTCACTGAAGGCGAGCGGGCCCAGCCGCTCCGACATGCCGTACTTCATGACCATGAGCCGGGCCAGCTCGGTGGCGCGCTCGAGGTCGTTGTGGGCCCCTGTCGAGAGCTCGCCGTACACCATCTCCTCGGCCACATGGCCGCCCAGCAGGACGGCGATGCGGTCCTCGAGCTCGGAGCGCCGGAGGATGTAGCGGTCTTCGGTCGGGAGCTGGTAGGTCATGCCGAGCGCCGCCACCCCACGCGGAATGATCGTCACCTTGTGGACGGGATCCGCGTGGGGAACCGAGAAGGCGACCAGGGCATGACCCATCTCGTGGTGCGCCACGATGTCGCGCTCCGTCTCGGAGAGGACCCGGCTCTTCCGCTCGAGCCCCGCCACGACGCGGTCGATCGCCTCCTCGAGATCCGCCATCTCGACGGCATCCTTGCCCTTGCGGGCCGCCAGCAAGGCCGCCTCGTTGACGATGTTGGCGAGGTCGGCCCCCGCGAACCCCGGGGTCCGGGCGGCGATCACGCGGAGGTCCACGCCCGGCGCCAGGCGGACGCTCCGAGCGTGCACGCGCAGGATCGCCTCCCGCCCCCGCACGTCGGGCTTGTCCACCACCACCTGGCGGTCGAACCGCCCCGGCCGGAGCAAGGCCGGGTCCAGCACCTCCGGCCGGTTGGTGGCCGCCATGATGATGACCCCCTTGGAGGCATCGAACCCGTCCATCTCGACCAGGAGCTGGTTGAGGGTCTGCTCGCGCTCGTCGTGGCCTCCGACCATGCCGGCCACGCCCCCCCGCGTCTTCCCGATCGCGTCCAGCTCGTCGATAAAGACGATGCAGGGGGCCTTCTCCTTCGCCTGCTCGAAGAGGTCGCGGACGCGGGCGGCTCCGACGCCGACGAACATCTCCACGAACTCCGAGGCCGACAGGAAGAAGAACGGCACGTCGGCTTCGCCCGCCACGGCCCGGGCCAGCAGTGTCTTGCCGCTGCCCGGCGGCCCGATCAGGAGCACGCCCTTCGGGATCCGGCCGCCGAGCCGCTGGTACTTCTTGGGGTTCTTGAGGAAGTCGACGACCTCCTCGAGCTCGGCCCGCGCCTCGTCGACGCCGGCCACGTCGGCGAAGGTGACCCGAAGCTCCTTGCGGTCGTAGATCTTGACCTTGGAACGCCCGAACGTCAGGGCCTGGGTCGGGCCGCCGCCCAGGCGGCGGATGACGAACAGCCAGATCGCCACCATGACGCCGATGGGAAGGAGCCACCCGAAGACGAGGTCCCGGACCAGGGTGGATTCGATGCGGCCGGCGAACTCGACCCGGTGGGCCTGGAGCTCCGCGAGCAGGGCCGTGTCCTCGGCCGCCGGGATCCGGATGGTGTAGAAGAGGAGCCGCGCGTCGGATCCGGTGAGACGCTCGAGCCAGTCCGGCCGGCCCGTGGGCGCCTCCGGCACGGCGTCCTTCTTCAGGACGCCGCGGATCTCCTTCTCCCCGAAGGAGACCCGGGCGACCTTGTCCTCCCGCACCAGCTCGAGGAGCCGGCTCATGGGAAGCTCCTGGATCCGGGGGGCCAGGAGCCAGCTCTGGAGCACGATGAGCACGACGATGCCCAGCGCGACGTAGATGGCTGAGAACTGGGCCTGCTGGCGGGCGCGCCGCTTCATCGGGCAATCCCCGGAAAAATGCTAGCCGAAGGGCTCGGGACTGTCAAACTTCGGCGGATTTCTCCGGGGTTGCGCGTTGACAGCCGGGAGGCGACGGCGTATGGTGAGAGCCGTGAGCATGGCCATCCGAATCCTCTTCGCCGGCGCCGGGTTGCTCGGGACCCTGTTCCTCGGCGGAGGCGCCCGGGCCGAAGAGTCTGCGCTCCCCGCCAGCCCGGGTCTGGACCTGTCCATGCGGGCCCGCGCCCTGGGCGTCGTGCCGGAGCCCTACTCGGCGGCGACCCTCGGTCTGGAGCCGATGCAGGCGCCCACCGGGGCCGGCATCACGCGCACGCCGCGCCTCGCGTCCAGCCGCGGGTCCGGCGTATACATCAGCGTGATCGTGTGCGATGCCGACGGCGTGGATCGCGTCTACACGGTCCGCCTCGACGACGCCGGGACGCTGCCCGAGGGCACGCTCCGCGGCACCGCCGGGCCGGGCCACCTCTTCGTCCCCGGCCGCCCGTAGACAATCGGGGCCTCGACGGCCCCCTCCCAGACCTCCCCCCTGGAGATGAAAATTGCGCGGCCGAAGCCCGCGCTCGGAGTGGAACACCAACCGTCGGCGGCTCGGTGAGCCGTGGCGCGCGGTCACTCCGACAGCCTCCGAGGATCGTCGGAGGGGCCTCGACGGCCCTCCGCGGAGCTAGGAGCGTTTCGGAGTAACCCGGAGGTTCGCCCAGAGCGGGCCATGCGTCGGGCAGCGCTCCGAGCGGCGGCTGTGCCGCCGCAACCGAGGGGGGGCATCGGGGGGGTCTTCCGAGACCCCCCGAAGAACTACCCCAGGCTCACCTCGTCGCTCAGCTCGTCCCGGTCGTCGGGGGCGCGTGGAAAGTGGCGTCGTAGCGTCTCGCCCACGTCCCGGACCGCGGAGGTGATCCCGTCGCGGGGGCGCCCCTGCCGGAAGTGGGCGACCATCATCTCTTTGAGCGACTCCCAGTATTCGTCGCTCACCCGCGCGTGGACGCCCGCGTCCCCGATCACCGCGAGCTTCCGGTCCTCGACGGCCAGGTAGATCAGGACGCCGCTGCGGTGCGCCGTGCGGGTCATGCCCAGGCGCTCGAACAGCGCCACGGCCCGGGCCATCGGGTCCCCGGGACAGCGGGCGTCCAGGTGGACCCGGATCTCTCCCGACGTGGCGGCCTCGGCTTCCACGATGGCGCGCCGCACCGCCTCGAGGTCGCCGTCGCTCATGAAGCCCCGCACCCAGCCGGGAGGCCGCGCCCTGGCCATGCCCGCCCTCCTCACCACTCCCCGCTGGCGCCGCCGCCGCCGAAGCTCCCGCCACCCCCGCTGAAGCTGTCCGACGACGACGAGCCCGACCCGGAGGAGTCCGAGCCACCCCACGACCCCGAGACGGGGGCCCAGCCCGCCCCGCGGCCGGTCCAGCCGCCCCGGGCGGCCCGACGGAACTGGGCCATCGCCATGACCAGCACCACGCCGAAGACCAGCAGCATGACGGCGGGGATCACGTACCAACCCGCCCTTCCCGAGTCGGGCCGCGAGACCGGTCGCTGGTACGTGCCGGCGAGGGTGGCGGCGATCGCGTCGAGGCCGCCCTCGATCCCCTCGGCGAACCGGCGCTCTCGGAAGCGTGGCGCCACCACATCCCGGATGATCGAGGAGGCGGTGGCGTCGGTCAGCGTCGCCTCGAGCCCATAGCCCACCTCGAGGCGCATCTTGCGGTCCTCGAGGAAGACGAGAAAGATGACGCCGTTGTCGAGCCCCTTCTGGCCGATCCGCCAGGCCTGGGCCAGCCGGATGGAGTAGTCCTCGAGGTTCTCGCCCCCCAGTGACCGGAAGATCGCCACCACGACCTGATTCGAGCTGGTGCGTTCGCGCTCGGCGAGTTTCCGCTCGAGCCGGTCGCGCTCTGCTGCCGTCAGCGCGCCGGCATAGTCGTTGATGCGCCGCGTCGGCGGCGCCGGAACGGCGAGCTGGGCGGCGGCGGCCAGGAGGATGGCGATGACCAGCGGCACCGGTGGGGAAGCGGCGCTAGAGCGCCAGTGTCGCCAAACCTGGACACCCGGCGCAGGCCACGGCGCTAGAACTGCACCTTCGGAGCCGCCTCGCTGCCCGGCGCGGCCTCGAAGAATGCCTTCTCTTTGAACCCCCGGACCGAGGCGACCAGGCTCGCCGGAAAGACGGCGAGTCGCGTGTTGAAGTCGCGCACCGTCTCGTTGTAGCGGCGCCGCTCCACCGCGATGCGGTTCTCCGTGCCCTCGAGCTGGCTCTGGAGGGCGAGGAAGTTCTGGTTCGACTTGAGGTCGGGGTAGCGCTCCACGGTGACGAGCAGCCGGCCGAGCGCCCCGCTCAACTGGTTCTGGGCTTCCTGGAACTTCTGGAGGGCCTGGGGATCGTTGACCATCTCCGGCGTCACCCGGATCTGGCTGGCACTGGCCCGGGCCCGGGTGACTTCCTCGAGGACCGTGCGCTCCTGGGCGGCGAAGCCCTTGACGGTCTCGACGAGATTGGGGATCAGGTCGGCCCGCCGCTGGTAGACGGTCTGGACCTGCGCCCACTGAGCCTTCACGGCCTGATCCCGGGTCACCAGGTCGTTGTTGACGCCGACGGCCCAGCCGCCCACGGCCAGCAGGATCAGCGCGAGGACGCCGAGGGCGACCAGGGCTTTCACGAGCCGCGATTATATCACCGGCGGCCGGCCGCGCCGCATCAGGATCAGGGCGCCGCCGACCAGGACGAGGCCGGCGGTCCCCACGGCCAGGCGGTCCCCCGCCAGCTGGGCGATACCCCCCAGGACGAGCGGGCCCAGGATCATCCCGGCGTCCATGGCGATGCGATAGAGGGCGAGATGACCGGCGGGCAGCGGCGTGCCCACCCGGTCGGCGAGGACCAAGGCCGGAATCATCCAGACGGCGAAACCTCCCCCGACGAGGACGAGCCCGATGACGAAGAGCTCCGGCCGGGTGCCGACGGCGAGGAGCCCGCCGCCTGCCACCACCGAGGCAGCCCCGGTGAGGAAGACGGGCTCCCGCCGGAAGCGATCGATCACGAGCCCGACCCCGATCAGCCCCGCGAGCTCGGCGACGTATCCGGCCCCGAGGGCGAGGCCGAGCGCCGGGGCGCTCAGCCCGTAGCGCGCGTGGCCGAGGAGTGGAATCAGCGTCGCGACGAGGCCTGTCCACGTCATGGCCAGCGCCAGCCCGGCGGCGTACACGGGGGCCAGCCGGCGCAGCTCCGCGGCCGGTATTCGCAGCACCCCCGCACTCGGGGCGACGTGGCGGCCCGCCCACGGCTCGACCGACCGCCCGGCCAGGAAGCCCGCCATCACCGCGAGCCCAGCCCCCACGAAGACCACCCGCCAGCCGGCCGCGTGCGCCAGCTCGGCGGCGAGGACGCTGCCGGCCGCCATGCTCAGGATCGCGACGGCCTCGAAGGCGTTGGTCAGCCGGCCGCGCCACGCCGCCGGGGCGGCCTCCAGGAACTCGGCGAAGACGGCCAGGAACGCCGCGGAGGCCCCGAGGCCCATGAGGAGTCGCGCGGCCAGGAAGACCCGGAAGGACGGCGCCAGCCCGCACGCGACCGAGCCCACGATGAGGCCGACCAGTCCGAGGAAGACCGCGGTCCGCGTCCCCCAGCGGGCGCGGGTCCAGCTCGCCGGATAGCTCCCGCCGAGCCGGCCCACGGCGTAGACGGTGTTGATGAGCCCGGCCTCGACCGTGGAGAGCGCCCACTCCCCGGCGACCAGCGGGAGGAGCGGCGGGAGCATTCCGACGTTGAACGCCGTCAGGACACCGAGGCCGTACAGGGGGAGCAGCGGCGCGAGAACCGGGGCGAGCCGCCCCTCCGCCGTCCCTTCCGGCCGGTCGAACACTTCCGGCGGGACGACGCGGCCGGCGGGCTCGCCCCAGACGGGATCCGGCCGGGGGTCCTCGGGCTCCGTCACCGGGCGCGGCGGGCCGGCTGCTCCTGCCCGGCGCGCCACAGCCGCTCCGGCGTGATCGGCAGCCGGGTCACCCGGACGCCGACCGCATCGAAGACCGCGTTGGCAATCGCCGGCGCCGTCGGCACCAGCGCGGGCTCGCCGATCCCGCGCGCCCCCCACGGGCCCATCCCCTCTCCCGACTCCAGGATGATCGCCGTCACGTCGGGCACGTCGAGCGCGGTCGGGATCAGGTAGGTCATCAGGTTCGGCGTGAGGGTGAGGCCGGCCGCCACCCGATCCTCTTCGAGGAGGGCGTAGCCGATGCCCATCGCCACCCCGCCCTCGACCTGACCCTCGACCGAGTTCCGGTTGATCACCTTCCCGACGTCGTAGCAGGCGACTACTCGCAGGACCTGGACCTCGCCCGTGTCCTCGTCGACCTCGACCTCCACCGCCTGGGAGCCGAACGTGAAGTCCGGAAACACCTTGCCCTGGCCGGTCTCGAAGTCCATCACCTGTCCGGCGGGCGCCTGGTAGATGGCGAACGCCGAGCGTGGGCGATGGGCGCGGGCACAGGCCGCCGCCAGCTCCTTGAACGAGAGCTTCCTCTGGGGGTTCCCCTCCGCGTACGCCAGCCCGTCGGCCAGCACGATCGTCTCGGGCGGCACGTTGAGCAGCTCCCCCGTCTGCTGAAGGAGCGTGGCCCGGAGCTCGCTGGCCGCCTTGTGGACGGCCGACCCCGACATGTAGAGCTGCCGGGTGGCGGTCGTGGTGCCGGCCAGCGGCGTGAGCGCCGAGTCTCCGATGTGGATGGTGATCTCGTCCTGCGCGAGACCGAGGATCTCGGCGGTGATCTGGACGAGGGAGGCCGCCTGGCCGCCGCCGATGTCGGGCACGCCCGTGCGGACGAGCACGGTGCCGTCCATCTGAAGCTCGACCCACGCGCTCGACCAGTCGTGGAGCCAGACGATCCGCCCGTACGCGGTCAGCGCCGAAGCGACCCCGCGCCCGATCCGCTTCCCCGGCCCCGACGGCGTCCGCGGCGGGCCGAGGGCGTGCCAGGCGCGCGCGGCCGTCTCCGGGAGGAGCACCGCGGTCTCCAGCTCCTGACCCGACGCGAGACGCTCCCCCTTCCGGAGGTAGTTCCGCTCGCGGAAGGCCAGCGGGTCGAGCGCCAGCGCCCGGGCGAGCGCGTCCATCTGGCTCTCGTAGGCGAAGGCCGGCTGAGCCGAGCCGAAGCCGCGGAAGGCCGAGGTCGGCGGGTTGTTGGTGAGGACGGCGACCCCGTCGACCTTGACGTGCGGGATCCGGTAGGGACCGGCCGCGTGGACCATGGCGTAGAGGAGCGTGAGGGGGGACAGGTAGGCGTAGCCGCCGGCATCCGCGATGAGCTCGACCTGGAGCGCCACCAGGGTGCCGTCCCGCCTGGCGCCATGCGTGTACTTCATGACGAATGGATGCCGCTTGGTCGGGGAGAGAATCGACTCCTCGCGGGAGTAGCAGAGTCGAACCGGACGGCGGGTCTTCCAGACCAGGAGCCCGAGGAACACCTCGACCGTCACGTCTTCCTTGCCGCCGAAGCCGCCTCCGATGTAGGGCGCGATGATCCGGACCCGGGAATGCGGGAGGCCCAGGACGTTCGCCACGTCCCGGAAATGCTCGATGACCTGCGTGGCGACCCGGAGCGTGATGACGCCATTCTCGTCGAGCCAGCCCACCCCGGCCTCGGGCTCGATGAAGGCGTGGTCGATGAAGCCCGTCCGGTAGGTCTCGGCCACGACGACGTCGGCCTCCCGGAAGCCCGCCTCCACGTCGCCCTTCCGGATCTTCCACCGCGAGATGACGTTGCCCGTCGGCTCGAGCGGCGGCGCATCCGGGCGCAAGGCTTCCTCGGGATCGAAGACGCCCGGCCGGTCCTCGTATTCGACCACGACCAGGCGGGCCGCCTCCTCGGCGGCTTCCTCGGTCTCGGCGGCCACCAGGGCCACCGCCTCACCCAGGTAGCGGACAGTGTCGCCGGCCAGCACCTGGGTCCGCGCCCGCAAGGGACCGATGGCCGTCGTCTGACCGGGCACGTCGCTGAACAGCACGTTGTGCGGCACGTCGCGGGCCGTCAGCACGCAGGTGACGCCCGGGAGCGCCTCGGCCCGGCTCCCGTCGATCTTCAGGATGCGCGCCGACGGGCGGGTGGCGCGCACCACCTTGGCGTGAAGCATCCCGGCCAGCGCGAAGTCGTCGGCATAGCGCAGGAGGCCGTAGACCTTGTCCCGGGCGTCCGGCCGCGGAGCGCGGTCGCCGACGATGCGGAACCCGGACGTCGTGCTCATCGCTCCTCGCCGAGCCGCCGGCGTGTCGCGCTGGCCGGAACACTCACTCCGTCGCGCCCACCAGCCGCCGGGCCGCAGCCTCGGCGGCATCCACGATCTTCTGGTACCCCGTGCAGCGGCACAGGTTGCCGCCGATCGCCTCGCGGATCTCGCCGCGCGTCGCGCGCGGGTGCTCCTGGAGAAAGGCGTAGAGCGAGACGAGCATCCCCGGGATGCAGATGCCGCACTGGGCGGCGCCGAGCTCGACGAAGGTGGCCTGAAGCGGATGCGGCGCCTCCGGACCACCGAGCCCGCGCACGGTCAGCACCGACTTGCCCTCGGCCTGGACCGCGAGAGCCAGGCAGGAGTTGATGGCCCGGCCGTCCAGCACCACCGCGCAGGCCCCGCAGTCGCCGCGCTCGCACCCGGACTTCACCTCGGTCGCGGCCAGGCGCTGACGGAGCACCCAGAGCAGGGTCTCGTGGGGCTCCACGGTGACCCGCGCCCGCGCGCCGTTCAGCGTGAACTCGATGGGGCGCATCAGGCCGCCGGTTCGCGAGCCCGGCCGAGGCCGCGCGCCACCAGGGCCCGGACCATGCCGCGGCGGTAGTCGTGGCTGCCCCGGACGTCGGTGATGGGCCGAGCGGCGGCGGCCGCCAGCTCCGCCGCGCGGGCGATCCGGTCGAGGGCGAGGGGCTGGCCCACCAGCACCGCTTCGGCGTCGGGCACCCGGAACGGCCGTGGCGCGACCGCGCCGAGCGCGATCGCCGCCGCCGCGCAGCGCCCCTCCGCGTCGAGGGCGACCCGGGTTGCGACGCTCACCACCGCGATGGCGCCACCGCGCTTCAGCCCGAGCTTGTAGAAGGACTGGTGGCCGCCCGCCACCGGCGTCACGACCGCCCGGACCAGCTCCCCCGTCTGGAGCGCGGTGCGACGGGGGCCCAGCAGGAATTCCGCGAGGGCGAGGACCCGCTCGCCCCCGGGGCCCGCCAGGACGACCCGGGCGTCGAGGACCAGCAGGGGGACCGCGAGGTCGGCGCCCGGGCTCGCGTTGGCCAGGTTGCCGCCGAGCGTCGCCTTGTTGCGGGTGAGGAAGTCGGCGAAGTCGTGGGCGGCCTGGCGGAGAGCGGGCAGCCGCTCGGCCACCAGCGGAGAGGCGAGGAGCTCGCCCACGGTCACGCCACCGCCGAGGCGGAGCCCGTCCTCGCCGCTCGCGACGCCGCGGAGCTCGGGAAGCTCGGAGACGTCCACGAGCATCCGCGGCATCTGGCGTCGTTCCCGCAGGTCCACCAGCAGGTCGGTCCCGCCGGCCAGCGGGCGCGCCTCGGGGTTTCCCCCGAGGAGCGTGATCGCCTGGCCGAGCGAGGCCGCCCGGTGGTACTCGAAGCGCGGCAACAGCATGTCAGTCGGAGGGGGGCCTCGACGGCCCCCCTCCGGGACCTCTGCCCAGACCTTCGCTCGGGAGCACTCAGGGGACGGTGCTGGCGGCGACGAAGACCCCGCCGGTGAAGCGCGAATCGTAGGGGAAGAAGCTCCGGATCGGCGTCCCCGTCGGACCGTCGAACACCCGCACGTGCGGGCCGCCCCCGGGCCCGGCGCCGGTGATGACGTCGGCCTTGTTGTCGCCGTTGATGAACCCGGCCGCCACCCGGACGCCGCCGCGGAAGCGCGGATCGTAGGCGAAGAATCCCCGGATTTCCACGCCGGTGCCACCGTCGAAGACTCGCACGTGCGGCCCGCCGCCGGCCCCGGCGCCCGTGATGATGTCCGCCTTGCCGTCGCCGTTCACGTCGCCGGTCGCGACGAAGACCCCGCCGTTGAAGCGGGGATCGTAGGCGAAGAACGAGCGGAGCGAGGTCCCACTGACCCCGTCGAAGACCCGCACCTGCGGGGAGCCCGTGGCCGCGCCCGTGACGATGTCGGCTACGCCGTCGCCGTTCACATCACCGGCCGCTACCGTGACGCCGCCCGTGAACGTCGTGTCGTAGGCGAAGAAGTTTCGGATCATCGCACCGCTCACCCCGTCGAAGGCGCGGACCTGCGGGCCCCCGCCCTGACCCGGCCCGGTGACGATGTCGGCCACCCCATCGCCGCTGACGTCGCCCGCCGCCACGAACACTCCACCGGTGAAGCCCTCGGCGTAGGCCAAGAAATTGCGGATCAGCGCGCTCGTGCGGCCATCGTAGATCCGAACCTCGGGGGTGCCGCCCGGGCCGGCTCCGGTGATGAGGTCCGGGACACCATCGCTGTTCAGGTCGGCGGCGGCCACGGTCACCCCGCCCCGGAAGGTCGTGGCGAAGGCAAAGAAGCTCAGATCGCCGGCGCCGGACTCGGCGTGGAAGCTGCGCACGTGCGGCCCGCCGCCCCGCCCGGCGCCCGTGACGAGGATGTTGTCCACCTGGACCGTCCACAGCTCGATCCCGCTGGTGCCGTCGTTGGCCTGGAAGACCAGCGTGCCCTGCAGGTTCGTCAGCTCCAGCGGGTTCGAGCTGCCGGACCCGGGGTTGATGTCCGTGACCAGCGCCGTGCCGGCCGTGGTGCCGGTGCTCCGCCAGAGCTCCCGGCCGCTCTCGTTGGTCGCGGCGAAGTAGAGGACGCCGTCCACGTTCGTGAGGCCGCCCGGCGACGAGCTGCTGGCCCCGGGGCCGATGTTCCGCACCAGCACCGTCCCGGTATCCGTCCCGTTGCTCTTCCAGAGCTCGTCCCCGTTCGTCGGCTCGGTCGCCCCGAAGAAGAGCGTCCCGTTCACGTTGACGAGGTCGTGGGGGCTCGAGCTGGCCGCGCCCGGGTTGATGTTCTTCACCAGCGTGGTCCCGGTGTCCGTCCCGTTGCTCTTCCAGAGCTCATCCCCGTTCGTCGGCTCGGTCGCCCCGAAGAAGAGCGTCCCGTTCACGTCGACGAGGTCGTGGGGGCTCGAGCTGGCCGCGCCGGGGTTGATGTTCTTCACGATCGTGGTCCCGGTCTCCGACCCGTTGCTCTTCCAGAGCTCGCGGCCATTCACGCTCTCGTCGGCCGTGAAGAAGAGCGTCCCGTTGACGTTGACCAGGTTGTCAGGACTGGAGCTCCCGGCTCCGACCACGATGTCCTTCACGACGGCCGTGCCGCCGTCCGACCCGTCGCTCTTCCAGAGCTCGGTCCCGGTACTCGGGTTGAAGGCCGTGAAGAACAGCGTGCCGTTGACGTTCGTCAGGTGATCGGGGGACGAGTTGCCGCCCAGATTGATGTGCTTGACGATGACCGTTCCGGTCTCCGTTCCGTCGCTCTTCCAGAGCTCGACGCCGCTCGTCCCGTCGTCGGCGGCGAAGAAGAGCACGCCGTTGACGTTGGTCAGGTTGTGCGGGCTCGAGCTGGCCGCCCCCGCCTGGATGTTCTTCACCAGGACGGTCCCGGCCTCGGTGCCGTTGCTCTTCCAGAGCTCGAGACCGTTGACCCCGTCGGTGGCCGCGAAGAACAGGGTGCCGTTGACGTTGGTGAGCTCCTGCGGCACCGAGCTGCCCGGACCGGGGTTGATGTCCCTCACCCGCACGGTTCCCGCCGCCGATCCGTCGCTCTTCCAGAGCTCGATGCCCGTCGAGCCGTCGTTGGCCGCGAAGAAGGCCGTGCCCCCGACGGCCGTGATGTCGGTGGGAACAGAGTTGGGCAGGCCGGGGTTGATGTCTTTGACGAGCACGGCCCGGGGCGGGAGCGCCGCCAGGCCGATCCCCGGCAGGCCGAACTGGGCGACCAGCAGCACCACCAGGACCACCGCTTCGAATCGGGTCGGTCGGGACAGCATGTTGGATTCTCCTCCCTGTGTCAGCGCACGTCTTGGGGGGCGGTCACCTGGCGCCAGCGTCGCGGCGAGCAGGAGCGCCCCTGGTGCGAGGCTGTCCGGCGGTCCCCGACCGACCACCCGCCGTACTCGCCCCGCCCTGAATGGCGGGGATCAGCGTAACCTCATCCCCCTCCCGAAGTACCGTGCCGTCCGCGGCCGACTGTCCGTTGACGGCCGTGTGCAGCTCGAGTTCCGAGACTCCGAGCCGCTGCATCGCGTCGAAGACCGTGGCGCCGCCAGGCAGCTCGAGCGTGATGGTGTCGCGCCCATCCGCGGCGCGCGCCAGGCCGAAGACGTACTTGACGGTGACCATCATGCTAGCACTTCGGCCAGCCCGGTCCCTCGGATAATGCGGTGATCCGGCTATGGCGGTCCGACCTCATCGGGGGCTTCTCCCTTCCCATCTCAGGTGGTCAGCGCCCACCGCCCCGGCGGGGCCGCCGGCGGGGAGCGCGCCTCCGGCCGTTCGACCGCCGGCGCGCCCCGCGTGCCAGCCGCTCGCGGGTCGGCCGCCGGCGCCCAGCTCCGATCATGGCGACGGCTCGGATCTCGATGAGGAACTCGGGCCGCGCCAGCTCCCGCACGCCGATCAGCGACATCGCCGGCAGGGGGTCGGCGAAATACTCCTGGGCCACCCGACCCATCGGCTCCATCATGCCGACGTCCGTCACGTAGGCCGTCATCTCGACGATGTCCCCGAGGTCACCGCCGGCCTGCCGCAGCAGGGTGCGCATGTTCTCGATGGCCTGGCGGGTCTGGGCAGCCGGGTCTCCGACGCCGACCAGCTTCCGGTTGGGGCCCTGGCGGTCATAGGCCACCTGGCCGGCCAGGAAGACCAGGCGGGCCGGCCCGTCGACGACGGTGCCGTGGGAGAACGGCCACGGGTGCGGCGCCTGCTTCGTCAACGCCGTCCGCTTCATCCGCCCCTCCTGCGCCCGGCCCCCTCCCATGCTCCAGGAGCCTGTCGGACTAATGAGAACTGGAGGCCGGAATTCTTGGCTGCGACAGCTTCCGAGCGGCGGCTTGGCCGCCGCAACCGACGGGGGGGCATCGGGGGGGTCTTCCGAGACCCCCCCGAGGATCTAAACATCCCAGCCGCCGTCGACGGTCAGGCACTGCCCCGTCATGTTCCGCGACTCGTCGGTGCACAGGAAGCATACCGCGTTCGCCACGTCGTCAGCGGTCGTGACCCGGCGGAGGGCCATCTCCTGGACGTATTCGGCGTAGACCTGCTCGGGTGTCCACCCGCGCTTCCGCGCCTTCTCGCGGCAGAGCCGGTCCATCCGTGGCCCGCCGACGATCCCCGGGGCCACGCAGTTCACGGTGATGCCGTGAGGGCCGACCTCGAGCGCGACCGTGCGGGTGAAGCCCCGCACGGCCCACTTCGACGACGAGTAGGCCGCCCGCAGCTTGTAGCCGCGGAGCCCGGAGGTGCCCGCGATGTTCACGATCTTCCCGCCGCCCTGCCGGAGCATGACGGGTACCACGTGCTTGGTCGGGAGAAAGGTCCCCCGGAGGTTCACCGCGAGCACCTCGTCCCAGTCCTCCAGCTTGATCTGGTGGACGGGCGTCTCGATGGGGCCCGTCGTCCCGGCACAGTTCACCAGGACGTCGACCCGCCCGAAGGTGTCGACCGTGGCCTCGACCAGCGCCCGCACCGAGGCCTCGTCGCGCACGTCGGTCGGCACGACCAGTGCCCGGCGCCCGAGCGCGCGGACCTCGGCGGCCACCACCTCGAGGGGCGGCGCCTCCCGCGCCGCCAGCACCAGGTCGGCGCCCTCGCCGGCGAGGCGCCGGACGATCGCCTCTCCCATGCCCTTGGCGGCGCCCGTCACGATCGTCACCCGGTCGCGAAGCTTCATCGCGCGCTCTTCCTCTCGGCCGGCGCGCCCGCGACGCTCGGGGGGCCGGCGGCATCGGGCCCGTACCCCTCGCGGCGGTCCTGCGCCAGGAGCGCGGCGGGACGCGCGGCGGTGTCGCCGTATCCGCCGCCGCCGGAGGTCTCGATCAGGACGACGTCCCCCGGCTCGAGGGCCACGGTCTCCTTGCCCTTGATCTCGCGCCGCCCGCCACCGCGCTCGAGCATGATCCGGTAGGGCAGCCCGTCGGCGCCGCCGAAGATGCCCCAGGGGGGGATCACGCGGCGCTCGAGCATCGTGGTGAGCGTGGTGGCGGCGAGCACGCGGTAGGCGCGGCGGAGCCCGCACCCGCCCCGGTGGCGACCGGCGCCCCCGCTCCCGGGACGCAGCGCGTGCTCCAGCACCTCCATCGGATACTCGGTCTCGATCACCTCGGTCGGCGTGTTCATGACGTTCGACATGTGGACCCGGACGGCGTGGCCCCCGTCGCGGTGGGCCCCGGCGCCCTCGCCGCCCCCATGGACCTCGTAGAGGATGTGCCAGCGTCCATCGCGCCGCGTCCCGAAGAGCAGGAGGCCGGAGGTCGTCGGGCCGCCCGCGGTGATTCGCTCGGGAATGGCCGTCGCCAGGGCCTTGTAACAGGCGTCGACGACCCGCTGGGACGTCTCGTGGTTGCCGCCCACGACCGGCGCATCGCGAGGCGGGTTGAGGATCGTCCCCGGCGGCACGTTGACGGCGATCGGCCGGTAGGAGCCGTCGTTCCCCGGGACGTCGGGCGCCACCAGCGACTTGAGGCTGTAGTAGACGGCGGAGCACGCCACGAACGGCGTGGTGTTCACCGGACCCTTCACGCTGGGGCCGGTCCCGGTGAAGTCGAACGTGGCCCGATCGCCGCGAATCGTCACGGTGACCCGGATCGGCACCGGCCGGTCTTCGTGGCCGTCGTCGTCCACCCAGTCCTCCCCCGCGTAGACTCCGGGCGGGATGGTCTGGATGGCCGCCCGCATCTGCGCCTCGGCGGCCGCCAGGAGCCGCTCGAAGCAGGCCAGGATGGTCCGGACGCCGTATCGCTCGAACAGCTCGCCGAGCCGCCGGGCCGCCACTTCGGCCGCGGCGTACTGCGCCAGGCAGTCGCCCTCGCGCTCTTCGCGGCCGCGGACGTTCGACAGGATGACATCGAGCGCCCGGGTGGGGCCGCGTCGGTCGAACACCTTGATCGGCGCGATCCGGAGCCCCTCCTGGTAGGCGTCGCTGGCGCTCGGCACGTAGGAGCCCGGCACGGCGCCGCCGATGTCGGCCCAGTGGGCGAGGCTGACGGCGAACGCCGCCAGCCGGCCTCCGGCAAAGACGGGCCGGATCGCCTTGACGTCGGGCAGATGGTTGCCCCCGACCTCGGGGAGGTTCAGGTAGTAGACGTCGCCGTCACGGAGGTCGCGGCGCGGGACCCGCTTGAGGAACTCTTTCACGGTGAACGCCATGACGCCGAGGTGGATCGGGATGTCCCGGCCCTGGGCGATCAGGCGTCCGCGCGCGTCGGTGAGCGCGCTCGAGAGGTCGCCGGCCTCCTTGAGGAGCGGGGACCGGGCGGAGCGCATGACGATGACGCTCATCTCTTCCGCGATCGCGAGGATCGCGTGCCGGACGACCTCGAGCGTCACCGGATTCAGCGTCACGTCAGTCGCAGCCCGCTGCGTCCCGTCGTCCTCGCCCGGCCCCGTTCCGCGTCGATTCCTTCACGGGCTCTCACTTCGCCGTTTCGATGACGAGATTCCCGAAGCGGTCCACCACGCCGGCCTGGCCGGGGTAAATCAGGGTAGTGGCCCACGGGTCCTCGATCAGCGCGGGACCCTTCAGCGGGTGCTCGGCCGGGAGGTCTCCGCGTCGGTAGACGGGCAGCACGGTCTCGCCGCCCTCCGTGAAGTAGGCGGGCTGCTCGGCGTACGGCGCCGCCGGCCCCGCCCCCGGCCACTCGGGGAAGCGCGCGCCCGCCACCGGGACCGCCGCCCGGACGCGGAGGTTCACGCACTCCATGGCGTCCTCCGTGGCGTAGGTGTAGAGGCGCTCGTGGAGCGCCTGGAAATCGCGCCGGAGCGCCTCCACGTCGCCGCGCCACGGGACGTTCAGCTCGTAGTTCTGGCCCACGTAGCGCACGTCCACGCTCCGGAGCAGCTGGATGACCTCGGGAGCGTGGCCCTCGGTCAGGAGCGGCCCCCGGACCACGGCCAGGAGCGGCTCGAAGCGGACCTCGAGCTCGGCGGGGTCGAGCCCGTCGAGGGGCCGGCGAAAGGTCTGGACGTGATCGTAGGCGACCTCGGTCACCGCGCATCCCAGTGCCGAGAAGAGCCCGGCATGGGCCGGCACCACGACCCGCGGGATGCCGAGCTCGAGCGCGAGCCGGCCCCCGTGGAGCGGTCCGGCCCCGCCATAGGCGATCAGCGTGAAGTCGCGAAGGTCGAACCCGCGCTGCACCGAGATGAGACGGATCGCCCGGCGCATGGCCGCGTTGGTGACCTCGAGGACGCCCGCCGCCGCCTCGCGGAGACCGAGCCCGAGCGCCCGCGCCAGCGGCGTGAGAGCCGCCTCGGCGGGCCCCCGCGCCACGCGGATCGACTCGCCGAGGAGGGCATCCGCCCGAAGCGTGCCCGCGGCCACGTGGGCGTCCGTCACGGTCGGCGCGTTCCCGCCGAGCCCGTAGCAGGCGGGCCCCGGCCGCGCCCCCGCGCTGGCCGGACCCACCCGGAGCGCGCCACCCGGATCCAGCGCCGCCAGGGATCCGCCGCCGGCCCCGATCGATTCCACGGCCACCGAGGGCAGGCGCACCGGATGCCCGCCGAGCCGGCGCTGGGGCAGCGTCTGGGCCTGCCCGTCCGCGATCAGACAGACATCCGTCGTCGTCCCGCCCATGTCGAAGGCGATGGCGTTCCGGAGTCCGAGGGCCCGGACGAGAAAGCGCGCGGCGGCGACGCCCCCGGCCGGACCCGAGACCGCCATCGCCAGCGGTCGCCGGCGGGCCGCGGCCGCCGACATCATGGCCCCGTTCGACTGGAGGAGGTGCAGCGACCCGGCGAATCCGGCGCGGGCGAGCGAGGCCTCCAGGTCCGCGAGGTAGCGGTCAGCCAGCGGCATCACGGCGGCGTTGAGGGCCGTGGTGGCCGTGCGCTCGTACTCCCGGAACTCGGCGTTGACCTCGTGCGACACCGAGACGTAGGGACAGGCGCCGGCGAGTGCCGTCGCCAGGCGCGCCTCGTGCTCGGGACAGGCGTAGGCGTGGAGGAGACAGACCGCCACCGCCTCGACGCCGGCCGCGCGGAGACCGGCGACCAGCTCCGACACTTCGCCCTCGGCGAGGGGGACCACCACGCGTCCGTCGGCGGCGACCCGCTCGGTGACCTCGAACCGGAGATGCCGGGGCACGAGCGGCGGAGGCCGCGGTGGCAGGTCGAGACGGTAGAGATCGAGCCGGCTCTGTCGCCCGATCTCGAGGACGTCGCGGAAGCCGCGGGTCGTGACGAGGGCGGTGCGTGCCCCCGTCCCTTCCACGACCGCGTTGGTCACGATCGTGGTTCCGTGGGCGACCGCCGCGGCCCCGACGCCCAGCGCCTGGACGCCGTAGAGCACGCCGCGGGCGGGAGCGTCCGGCGTGGTCAGGACCTTGCGGGAGCGGATGGCGCCCGAGCCGGCCTCGATGGCGACCAGATCGGTGAAGGTGCCGCCCACGTCGACGCCGACGCGTGCCGTCACGGGGCGGTCCACCTATCGATCAGCCGGCCGGCGCGTCACTTGCGCTCGGACCATTTCGGAATGGGGTACAGGACCTGGCGGGTCGCCACATCCAAGGGGTAGATCGTGTGGTATTCGCCGCCCACGACCTGCTGGAGGATCGCCTTGACCCCGGTATTCTGGCCGGAGTCGTCGAACCGGACGCCGGTCCACGGCATGATGAGCTGATCCGGCGGAAGGTTGGTCTCGCGAAGGGCCTTCCCGATCGCCTCGGGCCTGGTCGAGCCCGCCCGGTTGATGGCGTCGGCCAGGACCATGAAACCGGTGAAGGCCCGGGCCGGGACATCGGACAGGTCCCGCCCCCCCGAGTGTCTCCGGAACAGCTCGTTGACGGGCGTCACCAGGGGCTTGGCCTTGGCGAGGTCGAGCGCGAACGGCGCCCGGGTGATGTGGCCCTCGGCATCCTTGCCCGCGAGCTTCAGGAAGGTCGGATCGGTCCAGCCGGCGTTCTGGGCGACGAGCAGCCTCGGGTTGTAGTCGAGGTTCCGGGCCGTCTTGATGAACAGCACGGCGTCCGACGTGTAAGAGGACGGCAGCAGCACCTCGGCGTTCGCCGCCTTCAGCTTGCTGACCTCGGCGTCCAGCGAGGTGGTCTGGGCCCGATAGGCGATCCGGGCCGCGACCTCGTAGCCGTACTTCTTGGCGAGCTCCTCCTGGACCTTCGCCGAATCGGTGCCGAAGAGCGTGTCCTCGTGGAGGATGGCGACCGTGCGGAGCTTGATCCCGCGCTTCTTCTCCAGCTCCTGCAGGAAGTCGAACATGACCTGGCTGAAGTGCCCGTCGTGGGGGCTCGTCCGGAAGAACCACTTGAAGCCGCGCGCGGTGAGCCCCGGCGACGAGGACTCGGCGTTGAGGAAGGGCACGCCCATGCGCTCGGCCACCTGGCTGGCCGTCGCCGTCACGCTGGAGAAGTAGGCCCCGAAGAGGGCATGGACCTTGTCCTGGGTGATCATGCGCTCGGCGTCGGCCTGGCCCGTCGCCGGCTTCCCCTGGTGGTCGGCGATGACCAGACGGATCTTGGCGCCGCCCAGATTCGGGAGTCCTCCGCCTTTGGCGAGCGGCAGCGGGAGCGGGGCGCCGCTGTTGATGAGGTCGACCGCCGTCTTGACGGCGGCGACGGAATCGAGTCCGACCTGGGCCACCGGGCCCGACATCGGATAGAGCACGCCGATGACGACCTCGTTCTGCGCGAGGGCCGGGGCCCCGGCGCCCACGACGAGCCCGAGCGCGGCCAGGAGCCGTCCGAGTCGCGCCATGACCGACACCTCCTCCGGCCGAGCGCTCACCGGCGCTCGGACCACTTCGGGATCGGATAGATCACATCCCGGGTGGCCATCTCGAACGGCCACACGGTGTAGTACTTGCCGCCCTGGAGCTGCATGATGATCGCCCGCACCCCCACGTTCTGGCCGGTCTCGTCGAACCGGACGCCGCTCCACGGCATCAGGAGGTCGGCGGGCTTGATGTCGGTCGCGGTCAGCGCCCTCCGGATCGCCTCCGGCTCCGTGGAGCCGGCTCGGTTGAGGGCGTCGACGAGCGTCACCATCCCGGTGAAGGCGCGGGCGGGCAGGTCATAGAGATCCTTCCCCGAGCGCGCCCGGTAGGGTCCGTTGAGGGCCTTGGCCACCGGGTTCTTGTCGATCAGATCCGAGGGAAAGGGGGAACGGGACATGTAGCCCTCCGAGTCCTTCCCCGTCTGCTCGATGAACTTGGGATCGATGTGGCCCGCGTTCTGGGCGATGATCATCTTCGGGTTCCAGTCGAGCTCCTTGGCCGTCCGCACGAACAGGACGGCGTCCGACTGGTACGAGGTCGGCAGCCAGACGTCCGGATTGGCGGCCTTGAGCTTCTGGACCTCGGCGGTCAGCGAGGTGCTGTTGGCCCGGTACGGGAAGTCGGCGACGAGCTTGTAGCCGTACTTCTGGGCGAGCCCCCGCTGCACCTTGCCCGAATCGGTCCCGAACAAGGTGTCCTCGTGCGAGATGGCGAGCGTCTCCAGCTTGATCCCCTTCTTCTTCTGGAAGTCGGCCATGAAGTCGAACATCGCCTGGCTGAAGTGCTCGTCGTGAGGCGAGGTGCGAAAGAACCATTTGAACCCGCGCCGGGTCAGACCCGGCGACGCCGACTCCGCGGTCAGGTGAGGGACGGCGAAGCGCTCGGCCACCTGGCTGGTGGTCATGGTCACGCTGGACTGCCACGACCCGATCAGCGCGTGGACCTTCTCCTGAGTGATGAGCCGCTCGGCCTCGGCCTGGCCCAGGTCCGGCTTGCCCTGATGATCCACGAAGACGAGGCGGAGTCGGGCGCCGCCGCCCACGCCGGGGAGACCCCGGAGCTTCTGGTAGAAGGCGCCGGGGAGCATGGGCTCCTTGCCGTTTACCATGTCGGCGAACACCTCGTAGACGTGCTTCTCGTCGATCCCGGCGGTCGCCGTCGGCCCGCTGAGCGGATACATGAGGCCGATCACGACCTCCTTCGGCTGGGCGGAGGCCGGCCGGGCCGTGAGCGCGAGGGCGGCGACGACGAGCGCGAGTGTCACCCGCTTCAGCATGGCTCCTCCTCGGAAGCTGCGGCGAATTCAGGGAAATCGGCGGCGGGGGCATCATACGGGGGCTCGGCGAAGCGTGTCAAGCGTCACCGCGCGCTGAGCGCCGGGATCACCTCGGCCATGAACGCGCGGACGGTCGGCCGCCAGTCCTCGGGCGACGGCGGCCGAATGGTGACGTCCTCGAACCCGAGCTCGCGGATCGTCCGGAGCCGCGCGGCGATCTCCGGGGCGCCGCCCCCCAGCGCGAAGGCGTGAACGTACGGCGACGGAAGGAAGGCCGCATCGCGCACGGCCTGAGCCCATCGATCGGAATGGACCAGGTCATACCGCGCGTAGTCCGTCTCGAATCGGGCGAGCGCGCCGCGCAGAGGAACGTCGAGCGGGAGCCCGGCCATCGCGCAGAGGCCGGGAAACCGCAGGCCGAACCAGGAGACGCTCGGCTTGAGGCGCTCGTGGGCCACCGCCGGGTCGCCGGCGATCACGCAGAAGAAGAACGCCACCACGCTCAGCTCCGCGAGGCTCCGGCCGGCGGCTCGAGCGCCGGCCTCGACCCGCTCGCGCACCGCCTGCAGGACGGCGGGATGGGAGCCGACGTTGAGCACCACGCCATCCGCCACGCGCCCGGCCAGCTCGGCGGCCCGGAGGCCCGTAGCGACCACGTAGATCGGCGGCCACCCGGCCGGCCGTGACGGCCGAGCGAAGCGGATCCCGAATGGGCGTCCGTCATACGTCACCGTCTCGCCTCGCAGCAAGGGGCGCAGCTCGCTGATCGCCCGCTCGAGATCCGCCAGGCGGACGGGTCGGGCCCCGATGCGGCGAACGGCCGAATCGCCGGTGGCGATCCCCAGGATGGCGCGGCCGCCCGAGAGCTCGTGGAGGGTGAGGATCGCGTTGGCGGTGACCGCGGGGTGCCGGGTCAGCGGGTTGGTGGCGAGGGTGCCGAGCCGGACGGAGCGGGTGTCGCGGGCCAGGAGGGCGAGGGTCGCATAGGGGTCGCGGTACAGCATGGGCGAATCCGGGACCCAGAGGGTCTCGAATCCCCCCGCCTCGGCCTCGGCACCGAGACGGGCCAGGTCGGCCGCCGGAGCGTACAAGGCCCCGAAGGAGACGCCGAAGCGCACCGGGCGGTCAGCTCATCTCGAGCGGGGAGCGCCGGCGGTCACGCCCTCTCAAGGTCTTGCGCCGGGCCGAGAACCGAGCAGCCCTGGGACGCAGGCCGGAGGGCCGAGGACGACGGGATGCGACGGGTATCGGCACGGCGCCCTAGGGTAGCCAGTCGCGGAGCGGCCTCACCTGGATCCCGGCCTGCTCGAGCCCGTCGCGCACCGCGCGGACGATGCGCTCGGCCCCCGGCGTGTCGCCGTGGCAGCAGATCGTCTGGATGCTGATGTCGATGTCCACCCCGTCGTGCGTGCGGACCTTCCCTTCGGCGGCCATCCGGACGGCCTGGGCCGCCGCTCGCGCCGGGTCGGTGATGAGTGCACCCGGCTTCTTCCGGGACACGAGCGTGCCATCGACCTCGTAGCCGCGGTCGGCGAAGCCCTCGGAGGCGACGCGGACGCCCATCTTGCGGCAGTGGGCGTCGTACTTGCCGGAGGCGAGGGTCATCAGGATGAGCCGCTCGCCGGACTCGCGGGCCGCCTCGCCGATGGCCTGGGCGATCGCCTCCTGGCTCTCGGCCATGCTATAGAGGATGCCGTGCGGCTTGACGTGCTGGAGGTCGTGGCCGGCCGCCCGGCAGAACTCGCGGAGCGCGCCCATCTGGTAGCAGAAGTAGTCCTTCAGCTCGGCCGGGGTGACGTCCATCACGCGGCGTCCGAAGCCCATCAGATCCGGCAGCGACGGGTGCGCCCCGATGGCCACCCCGTGCTGAAGCGCGAGGGCCACGCTCTTGCGCATCACGTGCGGATCGCCCCCGTGGAAGCCGCAGGCGATGTTCGCCGACGAGATGTACGGCATGATGGCCTCGTCGGCCCCGAGGGTCCACCGTCCGTAGGACTCGCCCATGTCGCAGTTGAGGTCGATCACCGTTGCCATCGTCTCGTCCTCCTGTCCCGCGAGCGGTTACCGGCGTTCCGCGCTCTCCTCAGCTCGGGGATCGCATCCGGTCACACCACGGCCTCGGCGAGCCACGCCGCCGCCTCGCGAAGCGCCGCGTGGGCCTCGGCCAGGGTCACCCCGCGAAACCGCACGCGGTGGCCCGGCCGGGCCTGCCCGAGCCGCCCGATGTCCACGCTGATGACGGTGGCGATCTTCGTGTAGCCTCCCGTCGTCTGCCGGTCGACCAGGAGGACGATGGGCTGGCCGTCTCCCGGTACCTGGATGCCGCCGAGCGGGATGCCGTCCGAGATGATGTCGTGTCCGCGCGCGTGCGCGATGAGCGGCCCCCGGAGGCGATACCCCATCCGGTCCGCCTGAGGCGTGACCTCGTAGGGCCCCGCGAGGAGGGCGGTGAGCCCCTCGGGGGTGAAGCGATCGTCCTGGGGGCCCAGGATGACGCGGCACTCGACCTCACTCGGGTACGCGGGGCGGCGGGCCGGCGGCACCGTCCGGCCGTCCAGCCGGTCGGGGTCGATCGGAGGCCGGCCGACCGGGAGGCCATCCCCCTTCTGGAGCGCGCGTCCGTCGACGCCCCCGAGGCGGCCTCGCAGGTAGGTCGCGCGTGAGCCGAGAGCCGGCGGCAGGTCGAGGCCCCCCGCCACCGCGAGATAGGCGCGGCAGCCGGCCGTGACCATCCGGAAGGACACGATGTCGCCCGGACGCAGGCGCACGGCGGTCCAGGTGGGGGCGGCCTCCCCGTTGACGGCGAAGCCCATGTCGCCGCCGGTGACGGCGATGCCGCACGCGCGGCGCACCTCGAGGCGTGGTCCGCGGAGGGTCAGCTCGAGGCCCGCCGCGCCCTCCGGGTTCCCGACCAGGCGATTGGCGAGGACGAAGGCCGCCCGATCGAGGGGGCCCGACGGCGGGATCCCGACTCGCTGGTAACCCGGGCGTCCGAGGTCCTGCACGGTCGTCAGGAGGCCCGGCTCGACGACGACGAGGTCGCTCACGCGGTGGCCTCGGCGCGCTCGGGCTCGATGCGCGGGCGATAGGTGCCGGCCGCGACCGCGTCGGCGATGGCGCGAAACTCATCGGCATCGATGGGGCGGAAGCGGACGCGATCGCCCGCCCGGAGCAGAATCGGCTCGGCACTGGCCGGGGCGTAGAGGGCGAGCGGCGTGCGCCCGAGGACCCAGAAGCCTCCCGGGCTCTCTACCGAGTAGATCGAGCACTGGCTGCCGCCGATCCCCACGCTCCCGGGCGGCGTCTTCGTCCGCGGCCGGTCCAGGCGCGGGATCGTGAGCCGCTCGGGCATGCCGGTCATGTAGGGGAGCCCCGGCGTGAAGCCGACGAAATAGACGAAGTACTCGGCGCCGGCGTGGAGCCGCACGACCTCATCCGGAGCGAGACCGAGTCGCCGCGCCACTTCCTCGAGGTCGGGGCCGTGCTCGCCTCCGTAGGCGCACGGCAGCTCGACCCGCCGCCCGGGCGGCGGCGCTGCCGCGGCCAGACGCGGGACGAGGGCCTGGAGGTGGCCGAGAAGGTCCTCCCAGCCGAGCACGAGCGGATCGTAGGAGACGAGCAGCGATCGGAACGTCGGCACCGTCTCGACGATCCCGGGCAGGCGCGCCTCGGCGAGCAGTCGTTCCAGCGTGCGCACCCGGGCGTTCGCCTCGCGGGAGATCTCGTCGGCCAGCTCCACGGACACCGCGAGGTCGCCCGCCGGAAGGACGCGCGGTTCGGCGTAGATCATGGGAGGGGGCCATTGATGCGCGGGCTTCGCCCGTTGGGGCCCCCTCCCAAACCCGAGGAGAAGGGTGCGCGGGCGAAGCCCGCGCTCGGAGCGGAGCACCAACCGTGGGCGGTTAGGGGATCGCGAAGCGCCTGATTAATCCGACAGCCTCCTAGACTAGAGAACGGCCAGCGCGTGGTCCGGCAGGTCCGTGATGAACATGTGCCCCGGCGCATGCGTGATGACGAGCGGAGGCCGGGCCTCGAGCGCGACGGCCTGGGGGGTCACGCCGCAGGCCCAGAACACCGGCTCCTCCCCGGGGAGCATGGTCGGCGGATCACCCCAATCCGGCGTGCGGACATCCGCGATCCCGATGTGGGCCGGGTTGCCGATGTGAACCGGGGCGCCGTGCGCCATCGGATAGCGGGCGGTGACCGTGACCGCCCGCGGGATCAGCGCTGGCGGGATCGGGCGCATCGAGACCACCATGGGTCCGCGGAAGATCCCGGCTGGACGGCAGGCGACGGTGGTCCGCCACATCGGCACGATCCGCTGCTCCTCGATGTGGCGAACCGGGACGCCGGCCTGCAGGAGCGCGGTCTCGAATGTGAACGAGCAGCCGAGCAGGAAGGCGACGAAATCCTCCCGCCACTCATCCGTGATGTCGGTGACTTCCGCTGCCAGCCGGCCCTCGCGGTAGATCCGATAACGCGGCACGTCCGTCCGGAGATCCGCTCCGCGGGCCACGCCGGCCGGCTCGGGGTTGCCGGGGTCCGTCACCTCGACGAGGGGGCACGGCCGCGGATTCCGCTGGCAGAAAACGAGGAAATCGTAGGCCTGAGCCTGGGGGAGGATGACGAGGTTCGCCTGGACGTGGCCGGGCGCGAGCCCGGCCGTCCCGCCCGTGTAGCGGCCCTGGCGGATGGCCTGGCGGATCTCCTTCGGAGTCTGGCCGAGCTCCATGGGATGGCCTCCTGGTGCGGGGATTCCCGCTCACTATAGACCACGCCCGCGCGGCCCGGCAACTGGCACGCGTGCCGTTCGCTCACTCGGGGGGCAGGAGGACGCAGGCCTCGGCGGGAATTCCGAGCAGTACCGGCTGGCCCACCGCGAGGCCGGTGTCGGGGGCCGTCGCGAGGCGCAGGACCGGCCCGCCATCGTGCAGCGCGACCTGCACGTCGAGCGCATCGCCGAAGTACACCGCGCGCGCCACCGTGCCCCGCAAGACGTTCCAGCCCCGATCGCGGAGACTCCGGGCCCCCACGTCGTCGGCGGCGACGACGATCCGGTGGGGGCGCACCGAGACGGCGACCTCGGCCCCCGGCGTTCGCCCGCGGACCTCGCTGACCCGCAGGCGGAGATCCCCGGCCAGCCGCAGGAGGCCGTCGCGCTCCAGCACGCCGTGGAGCAGGTTGGTGCGGCCGACGAAGCCGGCCACGAAGGCCGTCGCCGGACGCTCGTAGATCTCCCGTGCCGTGCCGACCTGCTCGATCCGGCCCTCCCGCATCACGGCGATCCGGTCGGAGGTCACCATGGCCTCCGCCTGGTCGTGGGTGACGTAGAGCGTGGTGATGCTCAGATCTTCGTGGAGGCGGCGGATCTCGAATCGCATCTCCTCCCGGAGGTTCGCGTCGAGGTTACTCAGCGGCTCGTCGAGCAGGAGGATCTGCGGCTCCACCACGAGCGCCCGGGCCAGCGCCACGCGCTGCTGCTGGCCGCCCGACAGCTCACCCGGGTAGCGCGCGGCGAGGGCCTCCAGCCGGACGAGGGCCAGCGCGTCCTGGACCCGCTTGGGGATCTCGGCGCGAGGGACGTCGCGGAACTTGAGGCCATAGGCGACGTTCTCCGCCACCGTCCGGTGGGGCCACACCGCGTAGGACTGGAAGATCATGCTCATGCCGCGGCGCTCCGGCGGCACCGCGTGCCCGGGGCCGGACAGCCGCCGGTCGCCGACCCAGATCTCCCCGGCATCGGGCTCGAGGAACCCGGCCAGCAGGCGGAGGGTGGTGGTCTTCCCGCATCCCGAGGGCCCGAGAAGCGAGACCACCTCGCCGTGCTGCACCTCGAGGTCGAGATCGCGGACGGCGGCCACATCGGCGCCGAACCGCTTGGTGAGTCCCCGGAGGACGACCGACGCCAACCTGGCTGCCTCCCGGGCGCTAGATCTGGAGGAAACGTCGGCCCAGGAACCGCTGCGCGATAGCCACCAGCACCAGCGTGATGCCGAGGAGCAGGATGCCGAGGCTCGAGACCGCCTCCCACAGCCCCTCCTCGTAGAGCGTGTAGATCACGACCGAGACCACCCGCGAGCGGGCCGTGAACAGGAGGATCGAGGAGGAAAGCTCGCGGAGGCTGGGCAGGAAGACGAGGAGCCAGGCCGACAAGAGGCCGACGCCGAGCAGAGGCACGGTCACGTCCTTCATGGCCACCAGCCGGTTCGCGCCCAGGATCCGGGCGGCATCCTCGAGGTCGGGATGCACCGTCGCCATCGCCGCGTGGCACGCGGTGTAGGCCACGGGCAGGTACTTGGTCAGGTACGCGACGAAGATGATCCAGATCGTCCCGTAGAGGAGGAGCGGCGGCCGGGAGTAGGCGGTGAAGAGGCCGATGGACAGCACGATCCCCGGCACCGCCAGCGGGGCGGTGGCCAGGAAGGCGAGGAACCGGGCCCCGCGGAGCAGCCGGCGGTGCGCGACGTAGGCGATCCCGGCCATCAGGAGGGCGGCCAGGGTCGCGGTCACCACGCCCAGCATCAGGGTGTTGAGGATCGCCGAGCGGGTGGGGTCGTACTCGAAGACGACGAAGCGGAAATTGCGCAGCGTCAGGTTCTCCCAGCTCCATCCGAGCCCCCAGGCCTTCGCCAGCGCGGCCCGCAGAAGCGCGACGTAGGGCAGCACGATCGAGCAGGCGAGGACAGCCGCGCAGCCGCCGAACGCGACCCATCGCCAGCGGCCGAGACCTACCGGCCGGGGCGCGGCCGCCCGGCCTCCCACCGTGGTGAAGCCGCGGCGTCCGACGAGCCGGCGCTGGACCCACAGGAGGCCGGCCGCCACCAGGAGGAGGGGCATCGCATAGGCGGCCGCCACCTCCACCTTGGGCGGATAGTGGAAAAACGCCCAGATCTGGGTCGTCATGACGTGGAAGCGCGCCGGGAGCGCCAGCATCGCCGGGGCGCCGAAGAGCACGATCGTCTCGAGGAAGGCCAGGATGAACCCTCCCGCGATCGCGGGCCACGCCAGCGGCAACGTCACGTCCCGCATCACCGACCAGGTGCCGGCGCCGGCGATCCGGGCGGCGTCCTCCAGATCGGCGGGCGTCGCGGTCAGGGCGGCGCCGGTCAGGATGAACACGACCGGAAACGTGTAGAGGCTCGTGACGAAGACGAGGCCCGACAAGGAGAAGATGTTGACCAGCGGCGCCTCGGCCCCGGTCACCCAGCGATAGAGGACGTTGAGGAGGCCGGCGTTGGGCCCGGCCAGGATGACCCAGGCGGTGGCCCCCAGGAACGACGGGGTGACGAAGGCGGCGACGGTGAGGGTGCGGATCAGCCCTTTCCCCGGCAGGTCGGTTCGCCCCACCAGCCACGCCATCGGCGCGCCGATCAGCACGCTGAGCACGGCGACGGCACTGGCGTAGACGAAGGAGTTGACGATGGGGCCGCGGTAGAGCGGCCGGCCGAAGGCGGTGAGAAAGTTCGCGAGGCCGAGCCCTTCGGACGTGCGGAGGCTCGCCGCCACCAGGACGGCGAGCGGCGCCACCACCAGCACCAGGAGGATCGCGGCGTTCGTGAGCCAGACCAGCGCGATCAGGTCGCCGGCCGGCCGCCGCTCCGACGGTCGCGCGCTCACACCCCGAACAGCTCGCGGAACTTCGTCTTGATCTCCTCGTTGCGCTTCATGATCTCCTCCGGCGTGGCCGGGAGCAGCTTGAGCTCCCGCAGTGGCCGCTTGTCCTTGGCGTAGGTGACGTCCTCGTTGGGGACGTAGAGACCGTCATTCACCAGGATCTGCTGCGCCTCCCTGTCGAACAGCCAGTCGGTGAAGATGCGAGCCGCGTTCGGGTGCGGGGCCTTGGCCAGGATCGCGTTCGCCGACGAGACGAACGGGACACCCTCCTCGGGGAAGACGATCCCGACCGGGTTCCCCTGCTTGGCGGCCCGGTAGAGGTTGTATTCGCCGGTCGCGCCCACCCACGCCTCCGCGCCGGCCAGCTTCATCGGCGGGTCCTCGGCCGACTGGACGACCAGGGGATCGTTCTTGGCCAGCGCCGCGAAATAGTCCCAGCCGAAGGCGCCGAGGAGGCCGGTGATCCCGGTGAGCACGACGCCGCTGTATCCGGGATGAGCCTGGACGAGCTTCCCCTTCCAGCGAGGGTCGAGGAGATCCTTCCAGCGCCGGGGGGCCTCGGCCTTCGCCACCTTCTGGGTGTTGATCCCGATGACGTAGGGGGTGCCGCGGAGCACGGTGTAGAAGCCATCCTTGTCCTTGAAGTCCGGGCGGAAGCGCTCGGACCCGGCCGGCGCGTGCTTGGCCAGCATCCCTTTCGTCTTGAAGTCCAGGAAGTGGGAGATGTCCGAGGTGTGGACGACGTCGGCGATCCACAGGTTGGCCGACGCCTCCTGCATCACCTTCTGGAAGATGCGCTCGGAGCCGTCGCGGTTGAGCTCACAGGTGACGCCGAGGCCCTTCTTGGTGAAGGCCTCGCAGACCTTCTGGGCCACCGACAAGCCGAGGGACGAGTACCAGACGACCT
Source organism: Candidatus Methylomirabilota bacterium (assembly GCA_036005065.1). NCBI lineage: Bacteria > Methylomirabilota (SeqCode) > Candidatus Methylomirabilota bacterium. The sequence goes on from DASYQW010000030.1 coordinate 31,585, forward strand.
TGCCCTCCTTCCGGGCCAGCTCCCCGGGATTCTGAGCCGCCGCCGGGCCTGCCGCGGCGATCAGGGCCACCCCGACCAGGATTCCTCGCGCCCACCGCTTCTCTGCCCTACTCATATGCACGCCTCCTCTGTAAGGTTCACCTGTCAGCGCGGCCAGTACATGATGACGCCGACTCCGGCGAGGCAGAACGCCGCCCCGACGAGGTCGAACCGATCGGGAGGGCGGCCGTCCACGAGCGCGCCCCACCCCAGGGCGAGTAGGACAAAGGCGCCCCCGTAGGCGGCGTAGACCCGCCCGAAGTGCGCGGGCTGGAAGGTGGGCACGACCCCGTACAGTACCAGGACCAGTCCGCCGACGAGCCCGAGCAGCGGGCTCCGGCTCTCGCGGAGCCAGAGCCATACCAGGTAGCCGCCGCCGATCTCGCAGAGGGCGGCCAGCATGAACAGCCCGACCGACGTGGCGGCGAGTGCGGGCGTCATGCGTGTCAGCATCCCAAGCCGGTCACTTCCCAGCAGCCCTGAGATACTTTCTGGCCCACGCCACACGGTTTTCGAATCTCGATTGCCGGCCGCTAGGCAGAAGCTCTTTCCGGTCCTCGATGGTCAGCTTCAAGCGTCCCGCCGCGTCTTCATAGAGATCTGACGAGCTGTGGACGCGCCCATCCGACAGGGCCTCGAGAACGGGCAGCATGACGGTCTGAAAATCGGGGATGGCCATGAGAGCCCCTCCCTGCACGGGACCCGTGTCGGGTTATATCACGCCCTTTCCCACTCCGAACGGCTGACTCCTGCCTGTCGCAGAACACGCAACAAAAGCCCGACGCCAATGGCTTTTCCGTGAGGGTTCGGAATGGCCACGACCACGTCGCCTCGGACCATGAACTGATGGCGACCCCCCCGACAACGGCCCGTCGAATCCCAGAGTGCGTAGACCTCGGATCAGCTCTCGACGGGAGACCGGTCCCCACCGCGGCATCAGCCGGCTTGCTTGATCCTGACTCGGACTCTTCCGAGCGGGGGAACGGAAAGCCCGCGAGCGACTCGAACGAGCACCCATTCCTCGACCACCTCGGCGAGCTGATTCCGACATTTCTCCAGCGTATCGGCCGTCGCCAACACCCCTCGCAGGCGCGGGACTTCGCCGTAGAACGCGCCGTCCTCGAGCTTGTCATAACGCGCGATCCGAAGCGCCTGTTCGACATATCCTCGGATCACCTCAACACCTCCTGGGGCCCGTAAGTCGCCGGCGTCCGGGAACCGCCGCTGGATCATCTCGACGAGATGCCGGGCTTCGACTGGTCGGCGTTGGCCCCGAAGTGGCAGGTACGCGGGGCTGCACAGGTAGCTCGCATTGTAGCGTGCCAGGCCCGCGCGGGAAAGCCGAACCGGCGGGGTTCAGCCCGCTCCGGCGAGCTCCCGGGCGTAGGCTGGCCCGCGGCCCGCGTCCTCGTGCTTGAAGTAGGCGTAGACGTCCAGCCCCGCGGCGGTCCAGGCGTCGCACCGCCGGCGCCAGGCGGCCAGATCGGCGGAGGCGTACGCCTCGCGACGGAGGCGGACATAGACGAAGTCGGCCGTCGCCCCGTCGGGAGCGGGGCCCTCGGTGGAGACCGGCTCCTCGTCGGTCTCGGCCAGGCAGAGCGCGACCCGGTGCTGGCGGAGCACGGCATAGGCCTCCTCGGTCTGCCAGGAGCGGTGGCGGACCTCGACGGCCATGCGAAACAGCGGCGGGACCAGGCGGAGAAACTCGTCCAGCGCCGCGAGATCGGCGCGGAAGGAGGGCGGCAGCTGGGTCAGGATCGGCCCGAGCTGCCGCGACTGGGCCAGCACCGACACCGCGCTCAGGAACCGCTCCAGGAGCTCCTCCGAGTCCCGGAGCCTCTGGACGTGGGTGATCTTCTGGTTGAGCTTCACCGCGAACTGGAACCCGGCCGGCACCTGACCGGCCCACTCGCGAAGGGTCCGCTCGGACGGCATGCGGTAGAACGTGTGGTTGATCTCGACCGTGGGGAACCGGGCCGCATAGTAGGCGAGCATCTCCCGCGCCGGTAGCCGGGCCGGGTAGAACGTGCCCTTCCAGGCTGGATAGGCATAGCCCGAGGTGCCGACGCGCAGATCCGCCACGGGTCCCTCGCAGGTCTTTGCTATCATGGGAAGCGCTCCGACGGCGGACTTTCTTTTCGCGCGCCCGACGGGAGGAGACGGCCACGACGATCCGGGACGCCACCGTGGCCGATGCGGCCGCCATCTGCCGCATCTACAACGAGGGCATCCAGGACCGTGTCGCCACGCTAGAGACCGAGGAGCGCACCGAAGACGAGCGTCGGGCCTGGCTCGAGGCCCGCGGGCCGCGTCACCCGGTGCTCGTGGTCGAAGTGCCGACCGCCGATGGAGCCCGGGTCGTGGGTTGGGGGAGTCTCAACGTGTTCAACCCCCGACGCGCCTACGACCACGTCGCCGACTTCTCCCTCTACGTCGACCGGACCTGCCGGGGGCGTGGGATCGGCCGTCGCCTCCTCGAGGCGCTGATCGCGCGCGCGCGGACGCTCGGCTATCACAAGCTCGTCCTGTCGGCATTCCCCTGGAACGAGGCGGGAACGACGGTGTATCGGCGGGCCGGCTTCCGGACGGTGGGAATCTACCGCGAGCAGGGACTCCTGGATGGCCGCTGGGTCGACACCATCATCATGGAGAAGATCCTCGACGGCCCCAGCGCCCACTAGGTTCTTCGGGGGGGTCTCGGAAGACCCCCCCGAGGTGGTCTAGGGGCGGACGAGGCCCTCCCGGATGGCGTAGCGCACCAACTGGGCGGCGTTCCCGAGCTCGAGCTTGCGGAAGATGTTCTGGCGGTGGGTCTCGATCGTCTTGAGGCTGGTGCCGAGCTTGTCGGCGATCTCCTTGGACGTCATGCCCTCGGCGATGTGCCGGATGATCTCCAGCTCGCGTGGCGTGACGCGGCTGCCCCGGTCGCGGAACCCGCGCGACCCCCGCCGTTCGCCGGCGGGCTCGTACGCCGCGAGCACCCGCCACAGCGTGTAGTGCTGGATCCGGAGCAGGGCCAGGAGCGTTTGCGACACCGCCGGACTGACCCGCAGCGTGCTCAAGAGGACGTGGGTCACGCTCTCCTGGTGGGCCTCCAGGAAGGCCAGCAGCCGCTCGGGTCCGAGGCGGTCCCGCGCGAACTCGAGGGCGACTTCCTCGATGGCGCTCGTGTAGCCGCGAAAGTCCCGCCGGGCGAGCGCCCGGTGGACGCGCTCGAGCAGCCGCGGAGCCAGGTCCACCTCCCGCGGCGTCCACTCGCGGCCGACGAGATCCCGGTAGCGCGTCCGCCACTGGCGCGTCACCGCGTCGCGGTGACGCTCGAGGCGGGTGAAGGTGGCCGCCACGGCGTGCTGGGCGGGCCCGGCCAGGGAGAATCCGGGCGGGAGGGTTCCCGTCCGCTCGGCAATGGCCTCCCGGTCAGACAGGGTTCGCTCGGCGTTCGTCCTGGTCATATGTTCTCGCTATCGCCGAGCCCGCCCCGCCGCCACCCTCAGAAGGGCAACAGCGCCCCGGTCGCATCGAAGGCGAGCGGGGCCGGCTCGCTGACCTGACGGAGGTCTTCGCGTTTGGCGACCTCGGGAGCGAAGGCCTCCGACACCTCGACCTCGGCGAGGCGCAAAGTATTCTTGATCCGAACCACACGCGCGTCCTCGATCCGCTCGAGGCCGAGGCACGACAGCGCCACTGCGACCGCATCCCGGTCCGTGTCGAGCACGGGCGGGAGCTTGGCGCCGGCCGGTGAGCACGCCGTGAGGCAGTTGATGTACGTCGCGTTCCACTCGACTTTGTCGGCGAGCCGCCGGGTGGTGAAGTCCGCATTCCCGATCCCGGTGGCGTTCCCGTAGGTGTGAGCCGTGAGGTCACACACGACGATGAAGGTGATCTTGGGGCTCGGAAACGGCGGCTCGAAGAAGGTGCCGTGACGGCCGATGATGTTGGAGTCCATACCCGCGCCCGAGACGTCCTTCCCCATCTCGTCCACGATGAGGAGGTCAATCGGGTCGAACGGCAGCCGCGCCATCCATGCCTTCGCTTCCCGGAGCAGCGCGCGCTCGCCGGCTTCGATGTCGGCCGGGAGGAAGGCCTGGACCTTCGCGGTCTCGTCGTACCCGTTCTCGACGATGCCCAGCCCGAAGGCGATCCGGGCCCGGCGGAGCATTTCGCGCCCGACGCTGGTCACGACGGTCTCGTACCGGTGACGGATGTTGGCCCGGTGGGCCTGAATGGCCCCCCGGTGCTTGCCGAGTCCGATGGTCATCATCTTGAACAGGCCGGACTCGATCTCGCCCTTGAAGTCGGTGTGCGGCTTCACGCGGTTGATGACGCCGATCCAGTCGGCCTGGGAGGCTTCGCGGTCGAGCCATACCGGCAGCCCGAGGGTTTCACCGACCTGCACGACGTCCATCGTCGCCCGGATCGGGCATCCCATGGTCGCGTCCGTGATCCCATAGTGTTCCAGGACCGAGAGCTGGCCCTCGGTGGTGCCGCCCCCGTGACTCCCCATGGCCGGGAAGACGAAGGGGTGGGCGCCGAGGCGCTTCAGGTGATCGACGCACGCCCGGGTGACGACGTCGATGTTGACGATGCCGCGGCTGCCGACCGCCAGCGCGACGGTCTGCCCGGGCTTGATCGGCAGCGGAAGGGCGCCGAGCGTGTCGCGGACCGCGGCGGCCACGTCGTGCAGCAAGGGGCCGGGGAACTGCTGCTTCAGGCGAACCATGCGCGGGAAGCTGGTGGCGCGAGGGATGCTCATGGGGTGACCCTCCTCGCCCCGAGTCTAGCCGGCCCCCTGGGGGGTGTCAAAGCGCATGTTGTGCCTTCCTACGGCAAATTTTGCACGCCGGCCTCGCACGCCACATTCCCCCTAGGGGTGGAGCAAACTACATTCCAGGTTTCACCGTAAGGCGGCGGGGTGCCGGTTCGCGCGCCCGGCGGGCGGTTCGGGCCCTGTCGTGGCTGAGCCGCGTGGGAGGGCCGCTGTTGGGAGCCTGCCGGTCGTTCCCGTTCCGGACAGCCGAGCGGGTGGGCCGGCCGTCGTCCGGCCGCGTCGAGGGAAAGCGGGTGGCCCGCGCTACATCCCCTGGACCGCGCCCGAGACCAGGCCGTGGGTCAGATAACGCCGGAAGACGTAGTAGAAGACGACCGGCGGGATCGCATAGATGGTCGAGAGCGCCATCAGGAGGTTCCAGGGAGCGTCATCGCCCGTCAGGAAGGTGCCCATGGAGATGGGCAGCGTGAACATGTGCTCGCTCTGGAGGAAGAGCACGGCGTAGAGGTACTCGTTCCAGGCGAAGAAGAAGGCGTACGTCCCGATGGCGATCAGCGGCGGAAGCACCAGCGGCAGGTAGATCCGGTAGAAGATGGTCAGCAGCCCCGCCCCGTCGATGGCGGCCGACTCGTCGATTTCCGGGGGAATCGTCTTGGCGTAGTCCCAGAGCACCCACAGGGCATACGGGGAGGCGAAGGTGGTCATGGCCGCGATGAGCGCCCAATACGTGTCCAGCAGATCGTAGTCGGCCATGATCTTGAAGAACGGGATGGAGAGGAAGGAGGCCGGGATGATGTAGGTGAAGAGGGTCATGCCGGAGATGACGCGGCTGAGCCCGAAGTGGAGCCGCCCGAGGGCGAAGCTGCCGAGGGCGCTGATCACGAGGACGGCCCCCATGGTCACGCCCGCCACCAGGACACTGTTCCCCATCCACCGCCAGAAGTATTTGACGAAGACGCTCTGCTGGAACACGACGAACCGGTACGACTCCAGGGTCGGGTTCCGCACCCAGTATTCCGGCCGGAACAGCTCGGCAGTGGGAGTGAACGACAGCACGAGCATGTAGTAGATGGGGAAGAGAGTCCACACCGCGACCAGCGCCAGCACCACGGCCCTGGCGAGCCTGACCACGATCTGGCGGACGCGCCCGCCGGCCGGCCGGGTCACTTGATCTTCTTGATGAGGATGAAGATGAACAGCAGCGTCACCGGGAGAGCGGTCGCGAAGACCCCCACCCCCCAGTCGATCTTGCCCATGAGAAACGTATAGCGGTAGGCCAGGGTCGCCAGCACGTGGGTGGAGTCTCCGGGCGCCCCGCCCGTCAGGAGCCACACGTTGGTGAAGTCCCCCAGCGTGAAGACCATGGAGAGGAGGGAGCAGATCAGGTAGATGCCCTTGAGCATCGGGAACGTGATGAAGCGGAAGTTCTGGAACGGCCCGGCGCCATCGATGGCGGCCGCTTCGTAGAGCTCCCGGGGGATCCCCCGGCGGGCCGCCAGGAAGATCACGGTCCAGAAGGGCAGGTACTTCCAGATGTGGAAGGTGATGAGCGCCCCGATGGCCATCCAGCGCGAGGCGAGCCAGTGGACGGTCCCGACGCCGATGTCCTCCATGATGAGGTTCATGATTCCCCACTGGGACGAGAGCATCCAGCGGATGGAGAGGATGCCGGGCAGGACCGGAATCGCCCAGGGGAGGAGGAAGATCGCCGACAGAAAGCGCACGCTCCGGCTGTCGGACTGGAGAATGCCCGACAGGAGCAAGGCCAGGATGAGCTTCACGTTGACGGCCACGCCGACGTAGGTCAGCGTGTTGACGATGGTCTGGACGTAGATGGGGTCGGCGAACAGGACCTCGTAGGTGTACCGGTCGAGGGCCTGGGTGACCTCGAAATAGAGCGGGTAGACGACGAAGGCGATGAAGAGGAAGATCAGCGGCAGACAGAAGAGGAGGCCCTGGAGGTTCCGGGCTCGCGGCGCGAATACCGCGGCCGATCGCGCGACGAGCCCGTTGATCCCCCGGGGGCGCGCTACTGCATTCGCCATTTCTACCTGAGCCGCGCGGGTAACGCGCTCTCCGCGCGCCGACTCTCCGCGCCCACCAGTCCGGACCGCTCCGAGCGCGGGCTTCGCCCGCGCAACCCTCCCGGGGGGAGGTCTCGGGGGGGGGCGCTGCCCCCCTCCGAATGGTCTAACGCCACTGCGTGAAGATCGTCTTCATCCGGCCGATGGCCTCGTCGGCGGCCTTGTCGGCCGCCCACTTGTCCACGTTCGTCCGGGCCATGGCCTTGCCCCAGATGTTCTCGGCGTAGACCTGGGAGTTCGCGGGGCTCTTCCAGTGGTCGAAGACCTTGACGTTCCGCTCCAGGTAGAGCTTGGTGGCCAGGGGGATGTGGTAGTCGACCGGACCGCCCTTGCCCACCTGCCCCTTCGCGAAGAAGGGGTCCTTGGCCACGTCGTTGAACGCCGGGAACCAGCGCCCGTTGGCCCCCTTGATGTACTGGGCGAAGCGATTCGGCTCCAGGACGAACCGGATGAACTCCTTGCCGAGGTCGGGGGCCTTGGCGTCCTTGGGGACGAGGATGGTCTTGACGGCCACCATGTACGACGCCTTGCCCCCGCCCGGGTTGTCCGGCCACTCCACGGTCGCCATCTTGAAGAAGTAGTTGTCGGGGGCGTTGAAGAAGTGGTGAGCGGGGATCGACAGCGAGGGGTTCGGGGTCATGACGATCGACTTCGAGTGGAAGTTCGCGTTGTTGTCCCCGTCCGACCAGTTGATGGCGTCCGGCGGGACGTACCCCGAGTTGTAGAGGTCGGCGAACCAGTGGAGCGTCTTGACGATGGCCTCGCGGTTCTTGGGCTGGTCGGCGATCACCTTGCCGTCCTGATCGAGAAGCTGGCCGCCGAAGGACAGGAGCGCCATCTCGAAGTTGTAAATCGTGTCGGAGCCGCGCGTGGATTCGGTCATGCCGATTCCGTAGAGCTTGCCGTACTTGGCCGGGTCCTTCTTCCGGAGGGCGTCCTGGGCCTTCTTCCAGTAGTCCCAGTACTCGTCCCACTTGAGCGGGATCTTGTCCGGGTCGTCGGCCATCCCGACCTCCTTGAGGAGGTCGCGCCAGTAGTGGATGTGCATGATCTGGGCTTCGATGGGCACCCCGTAGTACGCGCGCTTCTTGGCCACGTTGTTGTAGCAGTAGGCGACCTGGACGAATTTCTCGTTGTAGCGGGGCTTGAGCTCGGTGATGACGTCGGTGGTCTCGGCCAGTTTGTCCTGCCAGGCGTAGTTGGGCATGACCTCCCAGTCGTTGTAGAAGCAGAAGGCGACGTCGGGCACCCGCCGCGCCTGGATGGCCGCGATGATCTTCTTGAGGAGGTCCTCCTGGATGGTGAACGAGATGTCCACCTCGACGTTCTTGGCCTTCTGGAAGTCCTGGGCGATCTTGATCATCGCCTCGTCTTCTTCCTTGTAGTAGCCGCGGTTCCACCAGACCACCAGCTTGCGACCCTGGGCGCGCGAGACCATGGGGAACCCCAGCGCCCCGGACAGAGCGCCGGCCCCGGCAGCCGAGGTCGTCTTGAGAAAGTCCCGGCGGGTCTGCCCCATCGTCGGCCTCCTGTGAGGGTTGTGGGTGGGCTCCGGCCTTCTGGGAAGCGGAAATCCGAAGACTGACTCTTCTATACCCCAAAGCCCAGGGGGCCGCAATAGGGGGCGGGGCCGCGGGTCGCCCGCCGGCCGGACATCGGCCGGGCAAAATGGGCACTTTCGCCTTGACTTGGCGTTCGGGGTGCCCCTAAGATAACGCACTCACCGGACCTGGAGGCCCGTGGTCAGCCATAGTCGCTCGTGTCACCCCGGTACCTGGCTGGGCGTCTTCGCCCTCGCCGTTCTCCCTCTCCTCGGCGGCTGCTCGCTCTTCCGGAGCCGTCCGGACACGCTGCCGCCCGCGGCCAAGCTCT
>DASYQW010000031.1 GCA_036005065.1 Candidatus Methylomirabilota bacterium
CAGCGCTGGCGCGGGCCCCGCACGCGGCGAAATGGGCCGACCGCTTCACCAACGGTGTCCGGACCTCCGCGAAGCACTTCCGCAAGCACGCGGCGCCCAGCATCGTCTGCGACGCCGTCGAGGGGATCGCGCAGGCCTGCACCCCGGGGCGCGACGAGCTGCTCCACGGCCTGCTCGTCCAGGCGATCGAGGAATGCGCGCTATGGGTCGTTCGCGACCCGGAGCGTGGCCGCACCTTCGACCCCGAGTTGTGGATGACCGCGTGCCGGCTCACCAACGGCCGGCTCACCAAGGGGTAGCCGCCGCTCAGCGGGTCAGCGCCGCCATCTGGCGGCCGGCGTCAGAAGCCCTCTTCGGGGTCCAGGCCGAAGGGTCCCTCGGCGATCGCCCAGTTGACGAACTGGTCGTCGCCCTCGCCGACGTGGTCGTTCACGAAGGCGAAGGCCAGCTCGTCGATCCGCTCGTCGGTGAAGCCCTCCGCCCCAAGGGTCGGGCGCGCCTGCTCGGCGAGCCGGCGCGCGACCCCGTCCAGGTCGTCAGAAGCCACGGCGAACCACCCGGCGTGCGGTTCGCCGTCCAACCCGCCGCCCGGTGCGACGGATTCGACGGTTCTGTCCAAGCATGGTGGGTCCTCCTCTGCTTCCTGTCGAGGTCAGATCGCGCCGCGGTCAGCGGTCGCCATCGCCTCGGCCTCCTCGGCTTGTACCAGACCAAGGGAGACCAGGTCGAGCGGGCTGATGAACTCCGACGCCAGCCGGAACCCGCTCGCCCGCGCGATCGCGTTCCGCAGCGGGATCGCCCAGCGGTGCTCGAGCAGGATCAGCGCCGCCGCGGTGTCCGTCGGGATCTCCGCGACCACGTCCCAGGCCTCTTCCTCGCTGAGCGGGCCGTCGCCCTCCTCCGCGACGCTCGCGCCCATCTCGGCGCCGGCCCGCATGCCCTCCTCGCCGCCCGCGCCGAGCCCGACCAGCGCGCCGACCGTGGCGCCCAGCTCCGCCCGCTCCTCGGAGCTCAGTTGGCTTTCCTTCAGCGCCGCCACGTTGCCCTGTGCGTCCTTGTAGACGGCCAGCGCGTCGATCACCCGCACCAGGTCGTTCTCCCGGAGCCGATCCAGTTCCGCCTGGATCTCGCCCTGGAAATCGGGCTGGTTGAAGCCCAGCACCAGTAGCTGCACAGGCCCGATCGCCATGTCGCCCCCTCCCTCGCCCGCTGAACGGGCTCGTGTGTTGACCAACAGACTGTCTCCGCGATCGAGGGAACCGTCATCACCTGATTCGGGTGATACAAGTCCGGGAACACCCCACGCACGGGCCGGTGGCTCCTTCGGGCACAATCGACCGGTGCAGTGGGATGGACGGCGCCGTGCGAGGGGATCCGAGATGCACGAGCACACCGCCGGCCGGGCGACGCTCGCCGTCCTCGGCGCCGGCCCGAAGGGGCTCGCGATCGCGGCCAAGCGCGTGGCGCTGGCCCGGATCGGCCGGGACGTGCCTGACCTCCTGGTGGTCGACCGCCGGGGCGTCGCCGCCAACTGGACGGGCGATGCCGGGTACACCGACGGCCGCCAGTTGCTCAGCACCGAACCGGAGAAGGACGTCGGCTTCCCCTACGCTCACACCTGGGGCGCGGACTCCGAACGAGTCGGCCATGAGATGGGCCGCTGGTCCTGGCAGAGCTATCTCATCCACCAGGAGGGCTTCGCGGACTGGGTCGACCGCGGGCGGCCTCGCCCCAGCCACCGCCAGTGGAGCCGGTACCTGGGCTGGGTCGCCGCGCGGGTACCCGTCGAGCCGATCCTCGCCGCAGTCGACGGCATCGACCTCGCCGACGGCCGCTGGCGCCTTTCCGCCCGCGCGCCGGCGGGCGACCGGGTCCATTTCGGCTGCGACGGCCTGGTGCTCACTGGGCCAGGGAGGCCACTCCGCCTGCCCGGCCAGCCCGACGACCATCCGCGCATCCTCGACGGCCGGACCTTCTGGACCAGCGAGGAGGCGCTGGAGCGCGGCGGCCCGGTCGAGGTGTGCGTGATCGGCAACGGCGAGACCGCCGGGTCGATCACCACCGTGCTGCTCGGCCTGCTCCCCGAGGGCTCGACCATCGAGCTCGTCTCCGACCATGGCGTGCTGTACACGC
>DASYQW010000032.1 GCA_036005065.1 Candidatus Methylomirabilota bacterium
GGTGGTGTCCCGCTTGATGTGGAAAATGCTGGGGCGCACCTTCCGGTGCGGGAGTGATGTCGCAGCATAGCGCGGGTCCGGATCGCGAGGAAGGGCCGATTCTGGGGGATACCCAGATATGGGTCGGCGCGTCGCGCGCGATCCTGGAGCCTGTGCGCGATGCGTCATGCCACCGACCGACGGTGTTCCCGCAGCAGCGCGGGGATCTGGCGCCAACCGTCGAGTCGGCGCAGCCGGATCTGCCCGCTCACGACCAGGCCAACGAGCAAGACGAGCGCCGCGTCCTCGGTGGGCAGCGCGCCCTGGGTCTTCACGCGCCGGCGGAACTCCTCGTTCAGCCGCTCGATCACGTTGGTCGTGCGCAGCGTCTTCCACTGGCGCTTCGGGAACTGATAGAAGGTGAGCAGCTCCTCGCCTCCCTCCTGGAGGCTGCGGACGACGCCCGGGCAGCGCGCCGTCCATTTCCGCTCGAAGGCGGTGTAGGCGGCGCGGGCCGCGGCAGCGCTCTCGGCGTACATGATCCGATGGAAGTCGGTCCGGAGCTCGGGGTGCGCGTGCTTGGGGGCCTTGCGCTCGAGGTTCCGGAGCTTGTGGACCCCGCAGCGTTGGACCAGGGTCCGGGGCCACACCAGGCCGACCGCCTTGCGCAGCCCCGGGTGCCCGTCGATCACGCTCCACACGGGCGCCGCCAGACCCCGGGCCACCAGGTCGTCGAGGCACCCTTTCCAGGCCGCGAAGGTCTCGCCGCCGGGGCAGAGCTCCAGGGTCAGCAGTTGCTTCTGGCCGTCGGTGAGGACCGCGACGACGCCGAGCACCGGGACGCTCACGACCTTCCCGGCACTCCGGACCCGCAGGGCCACGGCGTCGAGGTAGAGCCCGAGGACGTCGAGGTCGGCGAGGGCGCGGGTGCGCCAGGCGTCCACCTCCGCTTTCAGCGTGGCGACGACCCGCGAGACGGCGCTCTTGGACAGCGGGGCCGCCTTGAGCAGGGGCCGAAGGGCGCCGCGGAGGCGGCGGCTGTTGGCGCCGGCCAGGTAGGTGGCGAGAACGGTCTCGTTGACCTCCGGCAGCCGGCGCTCGTAGCGGGGCACCAGGCGCGAGGCCCATTCCTGGGCCCCCGTCGCCGTGAACAGGCTCGCCCGCGGCACTCGCAGCGCGAGCGGCCCGGTCGGCCCGGTCACGGTGCGGGGCTTCGTGCCATTGCGGTAGCCCCGCCGCTGGCCGCCGCGCTCGTACGGCCGCGCGCCGAGGGCGGCGGTCAGCTCCTCGTCCACCGCGACCTCGATCGTCCGGCGCACCGCCGCGTGGATCAGCTCGCCGAGCGAGCCCGCGTGGCCGTCATGCGGCCGCCCCCCGTTCCTGATAAGCTCGTCCATGGCGCATTCCTCCGGAGGCCGCCTTGGCGGGCGGCCGGCTTTGGGTTAGCCAACTCCCAACAGCCGGAAGAATGCGCCATTCCTTTTTCCACAGCAATCGGGCCACCGCCGAGTCCTGATCCGGAGGAGTTTATCCAGGTCTCTCGACCCGTTCGGGAGTACGGCGCCTACGGCCTGAACAAGTCCAGCCGCGTACCCCGGGGCCAGCAGGCGCCGATATCGGTGGAAAGTGATGCTTGAACCCGACGCTTTGAGTGCGCCCACCGCGGGGCGCACCTTCAGACGGGCCGTTCCCATGGCCGCCCTAAACGATTTCTTGTCTAGTCGCGTTGCGTACGCCAGCGCCAAGAGTTCCTTCAAATCCGCATCCTGCGTCGTGGCAGCCCAGGCGCGAAGCTGTTCACGGATGGCGAGGTCGTCTTCGATGAACGGAGAGGGGACAGGCGCGCCAGCCGCGAAGCTCAGTATGGCCTCCGATACAAGCACCATTGGCGGTTTGACGAAACGCTCGGTCAGATCATGGATCAGGTGAAGTTGATAGGGCGCTCTCGCCGGCGCCACGGCGAACGTCCCGATGGCCTCCTCGATGGTTACCAAGCTAGTCACTACAACAAGGCGACGCTTCTCTACGGCGCTTAGAACCGCTCGCGCTTCCGGCTGGCTGATTCCCTGTGTCTTCTGAAGGTGATCGAACGCAGATGTGTCGAAATAGCAGACGAGCGGTTCCCGTCTAGACTGAAGGAGCTTGGAGTGTTCTGCATGCGCGGCCATGCGGGATAAGTCTAGCAAGGGTCATCGCTGCAGAGGATTGGCCGTTTCGGGTTAGAATCCCCTCTTTAGTCAGGGCCCGGGGAAATCCCACGAAGCGAGAGGCCGACTGCAGCCAGATGATGGATCCGCCGGAGTGCTGTCGCCTCACGAGTGTTCGGCAGAGGTCGGCCCCCGGAGCCAAATCTGAGCCCGTAAGGCGCCCACCGGGAGATCCGCCGGCCCTTGGCCCGTAGCCGAGCCAGCGCGTCTCGGGTCTTCTCCGAGACCACCCGGCGGTAAAGTTGGCGGCCTCCAAGATCGGAGCCCTTTCGCTAGCTTCACGACCATGGTAAGAAGAGGCCGAGGGTTGGGGACCGGAATGTAGCCGTTCGAATCGGCAGGAGCTTGGTGCAAGGCAGCTCTGTTCCAGTGGCGAGACCTGACGAATGGTGCGTTGGAGCCCAGAGGGAATCGCCCCCTCTAAGCGTGTCCCCTGCCCTCTCCGGACTTCCCAGAACCTGCCCGCCATGTTCACAACCGACCGGTTACGAACAAGCTGAAACAGGCTAGAGGGCACGGAGGGTCGCCCGTTCTCGAGAACGCGCGATTCCTGAGAGAATGCGACGGCGGGACCGATCCGCGAGCACACCCGGTTTCGTCTGCCGTCCGTCCTCCTCCCCGGGATCGCCCCCCATTGTCGCTCTCTCCGCCATCTGGCTATCCGAAAGGCGCGCGCGGGTGGCCGAACGCTTCGGCCGCCAGCAGGCGGCGACCGTCGAGGCGCTCGGAGCGGACCGGATTCGGGCGCTGTCAAGCTTGATCCCGCGGACCGATCGCGGGTATTCGCCAGTCAGGGGAGCTCTCGGAGGATGAGAGTCCGCCCCCGCGCCCTTGATTCTCGCCGGGGCCGGGGGTAGGCTGAGCGGGGTTTTGTGCCCCGCCGTCCACGCCAACCGTGTCGCGCCGGTGCTCGAACGGAGGTCAGCATGAGAGTGGGGAGACTTGTCGGACTCGCCCTGGTCCTCGCCGCCGCGGTCGTCCTCCTGCCCGCCGGCGGACGCGCCCAGACCCGCGGCGGCGCGCTCGTCGTGGGCTTCCAGCGTGACGTGCTCAACATCGACCCCCACATGTGGACGGCGAACGCGACCCGGAAGGTCATGGTCAACGTCTACGAGGGGCTCACGGGCCGGGACGCCAAGCTCAACGTGACGCCGCAGCTCGCCGAGTCGTGGACCATCTCGCCCGACGGCAAGCGCTACACGTTCAAGCTGCGGAAGGGCGTGAAGTTCCACAACGGGCGGGAGATGGTCGGGGAGGACGTGAAGTACTCGTACGAGCGGATCCTCAATCCGAAGACCGGTTCCCAGGTCCGGCCCGACTTCGAGGTGATCGACCAGATCGGTGTGCCGGACAAGGCGACGGTCGTGATCGTGCTCAAGCGCCCGTACGCCCGCTTCCTCGGCATGCTGGACGGAGACTGGGCGGCCATCGTGCCGCGGGAGGAAGTCGAGAAGTATGGCGATCTCAACGCGCATCCGGTGGGCACCGGACCCTTCCGGTTCGCGAGCCGGGCGGCCAACCAGCATGTCACGCTCGAGCGGAACCCGGACTACTACGAACCGGGCAAGCCGTACCTCGACAAGGTCGTCTTCAAGATCATCCCCGACGAGTTCGCCCTCATGGCCGACCTGAAGGCCGGGAGCACCGACCTCGTCTTCACCGCGCCGACCCAGATGCTCGACGAGCTCAAGAAGACGCCCGGGGTGAGCTACTTGGAGGCGCCGTCGAGCATCGTCACCTTCATGTACCTGAACACCCAGCGCGAGCCGTTCAGCAAGCTGGCGGCCCGCCAGGCGCTCGCCGCCGCGATCGACAAGGCGACCATCGTCCGGGCCGCCTACCAGGCGATCGGCCAGCCCGTGGCCTCGCTGGTGCCGTCCACCTCGCCGGTGAAGGTCACGGTCGCCGACGCGCCGCACGGTCTGGACCGGGCCAGGGCGCTCCTCCGCGAGGCCGGCTACCCGAACGGCTACACCTTCACGCTGAACGTGCTCGGCTCGGCGGCCACGTCCAAGGCGATCGCCGAGACGATGCAGGCCCAGCTCAAGCAGGCCGGCATCACCATGAACATCGTCTACACCGAGCCGGGGATCTACGAGGAGCAGGTGGTGCGGAAGCACGACTTCCAGGCGGCGACGGACGGGACGTCCGAGCACCCGGACCCCGACGTGAAGCTCTACATCCGGCTCCACAGCAAGGGGGGCACGAACCTGGCCGGCTACGCGAACCCGCAGGTGGACGCCCTGCTCGACCAGGGCCGCCAGCAGATGGACCCTGCGCAGCGGGCGGCCACGTACTCGAAGGCGCTCGCCCAGATCGTCACCGACGTGCCGGTGGTCGCGTTCGCCGAGCTGAAATTCTACGTCTTTGTGCGCGATCGCGTGCAGGGGTTCGAGATCGATCCCCTCACGATGTTCTTCTTCAAGAACACCCGGGTCCGCTGAGGCCGGCCCGGGGAGCGCCACCGCCGGCGCTCCCCGGCGGCCACCCACTCCCCGTGGCCCGCTTCGTCGGCGCCCGGCTGGTCCAGCTGGCCTTCATCGTGGCCGCGGTGTCCGTGGTCGTTTTCGGCTTCCTCCGGCTCCTGCCCGGCGACCCGATCGCCATGATGCTGGGCGAGCGTCCCCACCCCCAGGTCGTCGCCGAGATCCGGAAGCTCTACCGCCTGGACCAGCCTTTCCATGTCCAGTACGCGCTGTGGCTCGCCCAGGTCGCTCGCGGGAACCTCGGGATCTCGTACATCACGCGTCGCCCCGTGGCCGCGCTGATCGGCGAGGCACTCGGCCCCACCGTCGGCCTCGCCCTCGCCGCGCTCGCGATCGGGGTCGTCGTCGGCGTGACGGCCGGGATCCTGGCCGCCCTCTACCGCAATACCGCCCGCGACGTGGCCGCCAGCGTCCTCGCCTTCGCCGGGATCTCGATCCCGAGCTTCTTCCTCGCGGTGCTCCTGATCTGGGTGTTCAGCCTGGCCCTCCGGTGGCTCCCGCCCACCGGCTACGTGAGCCCGACCGTCAGCATCGCCGGCTGGGCCCGACACATGGCGCTGCCGGCCGTGGCGCTCGGCCTGATCCTGGCCGCCAGCACCATGCGGCTCGTCCGCTCGGGCGTCCTGGAGGTGCTGGGGCGCGAGTACGTCCGGACGGCGCGGGCCAAGGGTCTCGCCGAGCGCGTGGTGGTCGGCCGCCACGTCCTGCGGAACGCGATGATCCCGGCGGTCACGGCGGTCGGTCTCCAGCTCGCCGACCTCCTGGGCGGCGCCGTGATCATCGAGTCGGTCTTCGCCATCCCCGGCCTCGGCCGCCTCACGCTCGACTCCATCTTCGCCCGCGACTACCCGGTCCTCCAGAGCGCGATCCTGATGCTGACCGGCGTGTTCATCCTGGCCAACCTGCTCGCCGACGTCACCTACGCGCTCATCGACCCGCGCATCCGGTACGACTGACGTGCGTGGCCTCGGGAGCTTCGTCCTCCGGAGCCCACTCGGGCGATTCGGACTCGGCGTGGCGACGCTCTTCCTGCTGAGCGCGGCGCTCGCCCCCTGGCTGGCGCCGTACGACCCGACAGTGCAGAGTCTCGGGGAGATGCTCAGGCCGCCCTCCCGCGCGCACTGGCTCGGCACCGACCAGTACGGACGTGACGTGCTGAGCCAGGTCGTCTACGGGGGCCGCGTGTCGCTCCAGATCGCGCTCGTCTCGGTGGCGGTCGCGGCCCTCTTCGGTCTTCCCCTCGGCGTCGTCGCCGGCTACTACGGCGGGCGGATCGACGCGGTCATCATGCGGGTCATGGACGTCGTGTTCGCGTTCCCGAGCCTGCTTCTCGCGATCGCGCTGCTGGCGTTCGTCGGCCCCAGCACGGTCAACGTCATGATCGCGATCGGCCTGGTGTACGTCGCGACGATCGCGCGCATCACGCGCGCGAGCGTGCTGACGGTGTGGAGCGAGGAATACGTGACGGCGGCCCGCGGGCTCGGGAAGGGCGACGTCGGGATCATGGCGCGCCACGTCCTCCCGAACGCCCTGGCGGCGCCGCTCGTCCAGCTCACGCTGGGCCTGGCCCGGGCGACGCTCTACGAGGCCTCGCTCAGCTTCATCGGGCTCGGGACCCCCCCTCCGACCCCGAGCTGGGGACGGATGCTGGCGGACACGAAGAGCCTCGTCCAGCTCGCTCCGTGGGCCTCGATGGCGCCGGGGGTGGCCATCATGCTGGTGATCCTCTCGTTCAACTTTCTGGGCGACGTGCTGCGGGACGCGCTCGATCCGCGGCTCCGGGGACTCAACTGAGCGCGGTCTGGCTCAGAATCGACGGCGGGACCACCGCCACGCGCCGCTTCTCGCCCCTTACCCACGCCGCGAAAGCGCACAGACGGCCCGCGCGCGCTTCTGGCGGGGCGCCGAGGGTCCGTCCCGCGGTTGACGAGCCCGCCTCGCCGGCTCAGGATGGCGGTTCGGGAGGTGCCCATGCCTACCATGCCCGTCTTTCACCTGTTCGCCACCGCGCCCAAGCCCGTGGCGCCCTACAGCCATGCCGTCGAGGCCGACGGCTGGGTCTTCCTGACCGGGCAGATTCCCAACGACGCGGAGGCCCCGGCCGCGCCGCTCCCCGGCGGGATCGAGGCCCAGACCCGCCGCACCCTCGACAACCTGGTCCGAGTGTTGGCCGGGCTCGATCTCGGGCTCGAGCACGTGGTCGCCGCCCGCGTCTTCCTGACCCACTTCGACGAGGACTACCAGCGCATGAACCGGGTCTACGAGAGCTACTTCTCGGCCGGCCGCCTGCCCGCCCGGACCTGCATCGGCGTCACCGCGCTGGCCCTCGGCGCCCGCATCGAGATCGATTTCATCGCCCGCCGCCCCTGAGGCCTCCCGTGCGGACGACCGCGCGCGCCGTCGTGATCGGGAGCGATGCACCACGCGCTCGGTGGTCGGCACCGAGGTTACTCCGACACACTCCCGGCTACGGCAGGAGCTAGGCGGGCCGGGTCGAAGGGCCGGAGGTCGACCGAGGCGGTCGCTCCCTCGCTGATCAGCTCGGCCAGGGCCAGGCCGGTGGCGGGCGCGTTGAGGATCCCCCAGGGGCCATGGCCGGTGGCCACATAGGCGCCGACCGCGCCGGGGACGCGGCCGATCAACGGTAAGCCATCGTCGCTGACGGGCCGGTAGCAGGCCTGCCGACGCACGACGTGGGCCGCCGCCAGGGCGGTGGACAGGCGGCCAGCGGCGCCCGCGAGGATGGCGCAGGAGACCTCGCTCACCTCGACGCCCTCGGGCGAATCCGGCACGGGGGTGGGGTCAGCCAAACCGCAGACGTAGACCTCACCATCGGTCCGGGGGAAGATCTCCGGCTCCAGACGACGGCCGTCGGCCAAGCGGTAGTCGACGAAGAGCGCATGCGCCGGCACGTCGGCCCCGGCGAGGGTCACGCTGTGGCCCTTGAGGCCGCCGATCCTGGGCAGTCGGAGCCCTCCGGCCGCCCGCGCCGTCCACGGGCCCATGGCCAGAACCACGGCGTCGGCCTCGAGGATCTGGCCGTCTACCCGGACGCCGCTGGCCCCTCCCTCTCGCTGGATCACGCCTTCCACGACGCCGACGTCCAGCCTGGCCCCGCGGGCCTGCGCCGCGTCGACCAGGGCCGTGGTGAACCGCTCCGGGTGAACCTGGGCCGTCGTCTCCGGGGAGCCGAGGACTGCCGTGACGAGGCCGGCGCCGTCGAGCCAGCCCGGCGAGTCAACCCGGTGCCCGCCGGCCGGCATCCCGCGCTCCCGGGCGGCCAGCATGAAGGTATCCATGCGCCGGTAGCCGTAGTCGGCCCCCAGCCGGACGGCCAGCTCGGCGTGCAGCGCGAAGCTGGCCCGGGCCAGGAGGCCGAGAGGGGAGCCATCGCACCAGTCGAGGGCCAGGAATCCCCCGGACTTGCCCGAGGCCGCGCAGGCCACCCCCGTGCGCTCCACGATGGTGACGCCGACCCCGCGACAGGCCAGGAAATAGGCCACCGAGGCGCCGATGACGCCGGCGCCGCAGACCACGACGTGCCGGGGCGCGGTCTTCACGGGGCTGGGGGATGGAAGGGGCGAATGGTCGCTCGTCCCGCGCGGCATTTACTCCGGCGCGCGACAGCGGAGGCTCAGGAGCGCGGCGACCGTGCCGGCATCCATGATCTCGCCGGCGTCGATCATCCGGTAAGCCTCGGTCAGTGGCACCACGAACACCTCGATCGCCTCGTCGGGCTCGGGGCGGCGCGCCACCGGCCGGAGGTCCCGCGCGACGAAGAGGAACAGCCGGTCGTCGGTGAGGCCGGGATCGACCAGGATCTCACCCAGCCGCTCGAGTCGGCCCGCCTCATAGCCGGCCTCCTCGACGAGCTCGCGCCGGGCGCAGGCCTCCGGCGACTCACCGGGGTTCGTCGTCCCCGCCGGGACCTCACAGAGCTCGGCGCCGACGATCGGCCGGAACTGGCGGAGCAGGACGACGCGGCCGTCGGGCAGCAGCGGAACCACGGTCGCGCCGGCCGGACAGCGGACGGCGTCGAGGGAGACCTCCCGGCCATCGGGGAGCCGGTGGCGCTCCCGGCGCACGCGGACGACGTCGCCCCGGTACTCGGGAGGGTCGGTCTGGGAGATCACCCTCAGGCGACGGCCCGCTTCATGGCGTCGACTGCGTCGCCTCGGCCACCGCCCGGTCGGCGTGCCCGAGGGCCCGGTCGATGATCTCCAGGCCCTGCCCCAGCTCCTCGTCGGAGATCACCAGCGGGGGCGCCAGCATGATCATGTTCCAGCGGGAGTACGTGTAGAGGCCTTCCGCCAGGCACTGGCGGAGGACCGCCGCCACCGCGGGGTGCTTCTTCTCGTAGTTGGCCACCGTCCACGGCACCAGCGGGGCCCGGGTGGCCCGGTCCGTCACCAGCTCGATGCAGGCGAAGAGCCCCACCCCCCGCACGTCGCCGATCGCGGGATGGCGCAGCTTCATCGCCGTGAGCTCCCGCATGAGCGTCTTGCCCAGCTCCCGCGAGTTCTCGATCCACCCCTCCTCGGCGTAGGCGCGCACCGCGGCGACCCCGGCCGCGCAGGCGAGCGGGTGGCCGGAGTAGGTCATCCCGGTGTAGAGGATGCGCTCCCGGAAATGCTCGGCGACCTGGCGCGAGACGACCACCGCGCCGAGCGGCACCGCCCCGCCCGTGATCCCCTTGGCCAGGGTCATGATGTCCGGACTGATTCCCCAGTGCTCGGCACAGAACCACTCGCCGGTCCGGCCGAAGCCGGTCATCACCTCGTCGAGGATCAAGAGGATCCCGTACTCGTCGCAGAGCCGGCGGACGATGGGCATGTACTCGGGCGGCGGGACGATGCGGCAGTTCGAGCCCGTGATCGGTTCCAGCATGATCGCGGCGATCGTGTCGGGTCCCTCGAACTCGATGAGGTTCCGGAGGTACGGCTCCGCGCAGTGGAGGTGGCACGCGGGATAGGTGAGGCCGAACGGACAGCGGTAGCAGAACGGATCCATCGCCCGGATGGTCCCGGGCACACCCGGCTCGAGCGGGAGCCGGCGCGGGTCGCCGCCCGCGCTCCGCGCCCCCATGGTGGCGCCGTGATAGGAGTTCCAGCGGGTAATCACTTTCTGGCGGCCGGTGACCAGGCGCGCCATCTGGAGCGCGGCCTCGTTGGACTCGGCCCCGCCGGTCGTGAAGAAGACCTTGCCGTCGCGGAGCCCGCCCGGCACCACCTCCAGGAGCCGGCGGGCGAGCTCGCCCCGCCTGTCGTTGGCGAAGGTCGGGGTGACGTAGGCGAGGCGCGCGGCCTGCTCCCGGATCGCCTCGACGATCCGGGGATGGGCATGGCCCAGGTTCGCGTTGACGAGTTGCGAGGCGAAGTCGAGGTACCGCTTGCCGGTCTCGTCCCAGAACCAGACGCCGCGGGCGCCGGCCACGATGAACGGCTTGGCGTCGGCCTGAGCCATCCAGCCGTGCAGCAGCGCCTCGCGGTGGTCCCGGCGGATGCGATCGGCCTCCTCGGGCGGCAGCGAGCCAGCGTCGTCGGTCATGCCGGCCTCCCGGTTGTTCGGCGCGGTTCCCGGCGGTCCGGAGCCACGATAGAATACCCGCGACGTCTCGTCCAATTCGTTCGCTTCATGAGCCGCATGACCTGGGCTTCGGAGAAGATCTTACACCACGCCGATCGCCCTCACGCTCCCGTTCTCCGCGCCTGCCTCGCCCTGGCGCGCACGAGGCGCGGGCGTGGTCCTCGCCCGCCGTGAGGCTCGTCCGCGTCCTGGCCGCGCTGGCCGGCCTGGCCGGCATCGCCTGGCTCGTGTGGGAGATCGGGCCGGAATCCCTCTTGGCCCAGCTCCGCGAGCTGTCCTGGCGCCTTCCCGTGCTCTTCCTTCCCTACAGCCTCGTCGCGGTCCTCGACGCCGCCGGCTGGCGCTACGCCTTCCCGGGGCAGCTCCCCGGCTTGCCGGTGCTGGTCGCGGCGCGTCTGGCCGGAGAGGCGGTGAACGTGACGACGCCGACGGCCACCCTCGGCGGCGAGCCCCTCAAGGCGTGGCTCCTGACGCGGGCGCGCGTCCCGTTCGAAGAGGGACTCGTGTCCATCGTCGTGGCCAAGACGGCGCTCGTCGTCTCGCACCTCGGCTTCCTCGTGCTGGCCGTCGCCCTGGCCATCTGGCAGACCCGCCCGGCCCCGGCGCTCCTCACGCTCATGGTGACGCTGACCGTCCTGGGCATCCTGGCGGTGGGCGGATTCGTGTGGGCCCAGCTGCACGGCCTGTTCGGCGCCTCGAGCCGCGCCCTCGCCTGGCTCGGGGTGGGCGATGGCGTCGGCGGCCACCTGCTCCGCCTGGACGATCACCTGGTGGCCTACTACCGCGGCCAGCGGGATCGCCTCGCGCTCTCGCTCTTCTTCCACTTCTCGGGATGGGTGGCGGGGAGCGTCGAGGTGTGGCTCGCGCTCCTCCTCCTCGGCTCGCCGGTCGACTTCGCGACCGCGATCGTCATCGAGGGCTTCGCCAGCGCGATTCGCTCCGCGACCTTCCTGATTCCCGCCTCGCTCGGAATCCAGGAGGGGGGCTTCGTGGGGATCTTCCTGGGGTTCGGGCTGAGCGCCGGAGCCGGCCTGGCGTTCGGGCTGGTCCGGCGCCTGCGGGAGCTCCTGTGGGCCGTCGCGGGCTACACCATCCTGGTGGCCTGGCGCGGTCCCCGGGGCTCGGTCACCGGCCCCGGCCTCTAGGTCATTTCGGGGGGGTCTCGGAAGATCCTCGATGCCCCCCCGTCGAGGCGGCGGCGAAGCCGCCGCTCGGAGCACTCCTCGATGACCGCCGCGCTCGGTGGCCGGCGCCGAGTTACTCCGCACGCTCCTAGGACGGCCCTCCGGGCAAAGCGGGCCGGTCGCTATTCAGCGACCGGATCGGGCCTGGCTCCCCCCAGAGCATCCAAGGCATTGCGCGCTCGCCCCGCGTTCCCCTGAACACGAGAAGGTCAGCCTCACCTGGCCACCTCCACGCGCCAGCGCGAGGCATGCAGCGTGCGCCCCGTGACCTTCCTCGAGGCGTCGGAGGCCAGATAGACGAATACCCCGGTGACCCGCTCGGGCTTGACGCCCTGGAACCGGGACATCCGGGTCGCCACCAGTCCGGGATCGACCGCGTTCACCCGGACGCCGAGTCGCCGGGTCTCCTCGGCCAGGACCCGGGTGAGCCCTTCCAGCCCGAACTTGCTCGCCGTGTAGGCCGCGTAGTTCGCATAGGCGACCGAGCCGCAGACCGAGCTCACGTTGATGACGGAGCCCTCCCGGCGCGCCAGAAAGTGGGGGAGGAGCGCCCGAACCAGGAGGAAGGGGCCCCGGAGGTTGACGGCAAGCGTTCGGTCCCAGTCGCCGAGGTCGATGGTCCACGTCGGGACCTCGGGGTGCGAGACGCCGGCGTTGTTGACCAAGACATCGATGCGGCCGAACGTCTTGAGCGCCGAACGGACGAGGCGCTCCACGTCCCTCGGCTCGGCCATGTCCGCGGAGACGCCGTGGACGGTCGCCCCCAGAGCCCGCGCCTCGTTGGCGACCGCCAGGAGCTCCGTGTCCGTGCGGCTGGCCAGGATGAGGTCCGCGCCCTCGCGCGCATAGGCCATCGCCACCGCGGCGCCGATCCCGCGCCCGCCCCCGGTGACCAGGGCGATCTTGCCGGCCAGCGCCCCCCCGCGCTCCGCCACGGTCAGCCCTCGGGGAGCCGGATCATCGGCGCGCGCCGGCCCTCAGGAGCGCGAGGACCCGGGCCCGCAGCTCGGCGAGGGAAAACGGCTTCTCCAGGAAGTCGTCGGCGCCGCGCCCCAGGATCTTCTCGCGCGCGTCGTCCTCGGGGTAGGCGGTGATCGCCAGGATCCGGATCGAGCCGGTCTCGGGATGCGCCCGGAGGCGCCGGCAGACCTCGAACCCGTCGACGCGCGGGATGTGGAGGTCCAGCACGAGGACATCGGGGCGAAGGAGCCCGATCTCGACGAGCGCCTCGTACCCGTCGGTCGCGACCCGGATCGTCGCGTCCGAAACGGCGGCCGACAGGCTTTCCCGGATGACCCCCAGGAGCTCCTCGTGGTCGTCCACGAGCAGGATGCGGGGCCGAGCGCGGGACCCCGTCCGAGCCGCGAGCGTCAGCCGAGCCTTCAGCGCTTGCACGTCGGTCTCGGCGATCCGGTGGTGCCCGCCCGGCGTCCGGAGAGCCGGTAGGTGGCAGTCGCGGATCCAGGCCTTGACCGCGTTGACCGTGACTCCGAGCCGGGCGGCGGATTGCCGCGTGGTGAGGAATTTCGGCTGGGCCAGTCCATCGGCGCGGGTTCGGGCGGCCATGGCGAAATGTGACACTTATGACACTTTTGACGATTTTCTGCAATCGGAAATCGAGTCGGATCGGGGCATAATGGGGACGAGCGCTCAGTTCGGCGGCGCCCGGGCGGCTGGCCCCGACGAGGTAACAGGCATGGCTCGAGCGGCTCTGGTGATATCGCTCATCGCGCTGGTCATCGCCATCCTGGCCTACCAGGAGGCCGGCGGAACCCGCGCGCTGCAGGAGAGGATGCAGTCCCTTCAGGGAGCGCTCGACGCCGCCAAGCGGGAAACGGCCGACGCGCTCGCCCGGATGGAACGGGCGCTTCGGCCTTCCGACGGCACGGAGTCGCCCAAGGACAAGCCGAAGGCGGAGAAGAAGCAGTGAGCCTGCGGATGGGCCCGCGCCGGGATCGGACCCGCGCCCGGCCGGGAGGTCGCTGAAACGCCGAGAGGGGCCTGTACGGCCTGCCCCTCCTGGGGGAGGTCTCGGAGGGGGCCGTTGAGGCCCCCTCCGAAGTTCTAGGCGCGAAACCCGATCTCCCGCCGTCCGTCGAGGTGCTGGATTCCGCTCCGGCGAAACTCGGCCCGCACCGCCAGGCCGTCCGGACCCCGCATCGCCTTCTGGACGAGAGTTTCCGGGGAGAGGCCGGGGCTCGCGTCCTCGAGACGGTGCGAGAACTCGAACAGACCGACGACGAAGCCCAGCACGGTCCCCATCACTGCCAGCTCGGTCAGCATGCGCTCCTCCTTCGCTCACGCGGCTCGGGTGCGTCGCCCGACGAGCGCCGCGTTGAGCAGCGGGCGGCTCGGCTCTTCCTGAGGCGTCAGCACGAGCTCGAAGCGGCGGACCCTCGGCCAGTCGGGAGAGGCCAGCACGCGATGGGCGATCGACAGGATCCGGCCCACCGTGGCCGGCCGCGCCAGCGGCACGGCGATCGCCACGCGCCAGGGTCCCCAGAGGGGCGCCCGCACGGTCGGCGCCACGATGGCGCCCAGCTCGCCGCCGATGGCGTCGCTCAGCGCGATCTGGCAGGCGACGGCCGCCTCGCGCCGGCGCTGCAACCGGTCCGCGAAGAGCATCAGCGCCGCGACGACCGCGATCGGCAGAAGGGTCAGGCCGGGGACGACGACTGCTGTCACCATGTGAGCCTCCTTTGCCCGTATGACACCACGGCGAGGCTCGCGTGAAAGAGGCGTGAGGCGACCGTTCGTGAACACGCGGCGAGGGGGCAGGCAAGCTCCGGCGCAGGCTCCGAGTGGGGCCCGGCGAAGGGAGGGGGACGGATGCCTAACGCGCGAGGAGCGGGTGGAGGTCGGGCCGGCAGCTCATGCAGGGCGCGAGCCCGACCGCTTCGGCGCGCTCCCGCGAGGCAAAGAGCAAGCCGCCCCGCGGGAAGGGATCGATCGACGCGCACGTCGGCAGGCAGTACTCGGTCTCGCCCGGCGCGCGAACGTACATGGCGTCACGCCGCACCTGGGCGTCGCGTCGCGCCCGGAGGGTGGGCACGCCCTCGACGCTCAAGAGCTTCTCCTTGTACGTCGTGGCGCCTCCGGCGTATCCGGTCAAGGCGCCCGAGACGCCGATCACACGGTGGCACGGGATCACGATCGGCAATGGATTCCAGCGGAGAGCCTGGGCCGCGGCCCGAACCGCGTCCGGCCGCCCCACCTCCCGGGCCAGGCCCGAGTACGAGATGACCGCGCCGTACGGGATCGCCGCCGTGGCCTGAAGCACCGCCCGGTGGAAGTCGCTGCGCACCAGGCGGAGGTCGAGCGGCCACCGGAGCTCTTGCCGCCGGCCCTCCAGGTACTCGGTCAGCTCGCGATAGAACGCCTCCACCTCGTCGCCATCCTCCAGCGTCTCGACGCCGCCCACACGCGCGAGCCGCGAGGACCGGAGACTCGCGCCTCGACCGAGGTACTCGACCAGGAGGACGCCTTGCTCCGACTGGGCGATGAGGAGCGGGCCGAACGGCGAGGAGAAGATCCGGTAGCCCACCAGCCGGCTCCGGAGGTCGGCCAGCCGCGACTCGAGCCGCTCGCGCGCCGACGCCGCGTGGGGCGCCGCCAGCAGATGGCTTCGCATCGCGGTCACCTCGCCCTCGATCAGCCGGTAGCGCGCGAAGTCGTCGCGGCAGGACTCGCACCGGCCGACGTGCTCCTGCACGCGCCTGGTCGTGGCCGACCCGGCCTCGCCGGTCGCCGCCGCCACCAGGTCGGGCTCGATCACTTCACAGGGAGACGACCTGGGGCTCACTCTACACGCTCCTTCGCGAGCAGCTCCTGCCCATCCAGCGCCAGGCGGATCTTCCGGAGCGCCTGGAAGACGTGGGCTCGGGCGCTCTCCGCCGAGCAGCTCAGGCTGCGACCGATCGTCTCGTAATCGAGGCCGTGGATCTTCCGCTGGAGGAAGGCTAGCCGCTGCTTGACCGGCAGGCGACCGACGATCGCCTCGACGGCAGTCCCCACCTCGCGACCGACCGCCACCCCGTCCGGCCCCGTCCAGTCGCTCTCGGTCAGGGTGACGCTCATCGCCTGGTACGCCGTGCGCCGCCGCTTCTGCGCCCGGAAATGATTCCGGGACAGATTCGTCGCGATGGTGTACAGCCACGCCCGCGCGTTGGCGTCCTTCGGCAGAGAACGGAAGGCCCGGTAGGCCCGCATGAAGGTCTCCTGCGAGAGGTCGTCGGCATCGCTCGCGCGCCTGGTCGCGCGCAAGAGATACCGATAGATCTCGCCGTGATAAGACGCCACCATCCCCTCGAAGGCCGAGTCGTCCACCACCTTATGAGACCCCGAACCCTCCCGGTTGTGAAAGCCCGCGCGGCTCCCGATGGTCCCCGTCAACAAATCCGGGGGTTTGGGCCGCTCCCGCCTCGGCGGGCGCGGCTCCCGGGTGTCGCACCTACCTATGAGACACCAT
Source organism: Candidatus Methylomirabilota bacterium (assembly GCA_036005065.1). Lineage (NCBI taxonomy): Bacteria > Methylomirabilota (SeqCode) > Candidatus Methylomirabilota bacterium. Next base: position 15,911 of record DASYQW010000032.1, read on the forward strand.
CGAGGGGCTGGCGTGAAAGAGGAAACGGACCGGGCCGGCCGCGCGGCCCAGAACGTGTCGGAACAACCGGGCAGCTCGCGCCGAGCGCGCGATGCGTCGAGCAGCGCTTCGAGCAGCGGCTGTGCCGCCGCAAACCGAGGGGGGCCTCGGGGGATCTTCCGAGACCCCCCCGAAGAATCAGGGGGCGCGATCGAGGCGGCGCGCGGACACCGGGGGCCGGCCGGCCGCGACCGCCAGGATGTAGTCGACGAACCGGGCGGTAGGGTCGAAGCCGAGGAGCGCCGGGGCGTCGGCCACGAAGTTCGACGTGGCATTGACGTCGTAGAAGTACACCTGAGCATCGGCGCGGTTGACGAGGTACTCCACGCCTCCCACGTCGATGTGGGCCTCGCGTGTCAGGCGGAGCACGGCGTCGACGACGAAGGGTCCCGGCTCGTCGCGTTCGACGCGGAGGTCAAGACGCGGCGCCTCGGCCGGGCACAAGCCGGGCCCGCCGCCCGGGCGGGCTTCCTCGGGCGAGCGGCAGATGTCGGCCGGGCAGAGGTTGAAGCCCGCGGCCAGGTCGCGGTAGATCTTGATCGCGTAGAGGTACTCGCCCCCGAGCACCTCGACGCGGACGATGCCGCCGTCAGCGGGCTCGAGGAACTCCTGGACGAGCGCCACCTGGTCGGGCCCGAAGCCGAGCCGGCCGGCCCGGACCGCGTCCTCGAGCGCTTCCTGGGAGTCCACCCGCACGATCCCGGCCCCGCTGCCCCCGATGTTCGGCTTCACCACCACCGGAAAGCGGAAGTCCTCGGCCAGCTTCGGGAGCTGGGCCGGATCGTTGGTGACCGCCGTCCGCGGATAGCGGAGGCCGAGCCGCTCGAAGAGGAGCGTCTGATAGGCCTTCGAAGTCTCCGCGCGGTACGCGGCCGCCGGGTTGATCACGGGGATCCCGAGCTCCTCCGCGTAGGCCAGCACGGCGTGAGCGTAGAAGAGGCCGGCGCCGTGGCCCCGGGTGTGCGAGGACGGGCTCACGCGGTTGACCAGGACCGAGTAGCGGCGCGCGCGCTCCGCGGGATGGAAGCCGTGGGCGCTCACGTCGATCTTCTCGTGCGGGATCCCGCGGCCGGTCAGCTCGGCGATGAGCCGGGTCGACCATGTCGGGTGCTCGTCCAGGATGCCGACCGGACGCTCGGGTATCATCCCGATAGACTCCTTTCTCGACCGAGTGTGGGGTATATTGCCTGCCAGTCGGGCGGCTGTCAAGGGCATTCTCGGGCGGTCGGGCGATCAGGGACGCGGGTCGGGGAGACCCGCGGGCATGCCGGCGCGGATGGGGAACCGCGCCTCCGACGGCCCGGCGCGGTCCACTTCGACCATCGTCGAGTGGAAGGCCGGGCCGCCGCCGAGGTCGGCGGCCTTGTCCGAGGTGAGGACGTTCACCCCGAAGCCGCCCGGCATGAACTTGTGCCACCAGATACCCTCGATCACCACCTGCCCCGGGGGCGTGTCGTCGGTCAGCACGGCGGTGAAGAGCGCACGGCCCCGGTCGTTCCGGACGGCGACCAGGTCGCCCGGGCTGATCTCCCGGGCCGCGGCATCCGCGGGATGCACGAAGACGGCGGCCCCGCCCTGCCGCGCGCGCAGGAGCGCGGACTGGCCGAACGACGAGTTGAGGAAGAAGCGGTTCGGGGGGACGTGACAGCGGAGCGGGTAACGGGGACCGATCTCCGGGTGCTCGGGACCCTCGGCCAGGGGAACGTAGGTGGGCAGCGGCGGCAGCCCCGCGCGCGCCAGCGACTCGGCGTAGAACTCCACCTTGCCCGAGGGCGTCGGGGCGCCGTCGGCGAACGGCATGAACGGCCGAGGGACGCTCAGCCGAACCGAGTGCTCGGCGCGCAACCGCTCGTGACTGATCCCGGCCGCGGCCGGGCCGCTCGCCGCGAGGTACTCGCGGACGAGGTCGGCCTCGGGCCTCGCGTAATGCCCGGCGTCGCGGAGCCCGAGGGCCCGGGCCAGGCGCCCGAAGACCTCCCAGTTCGACTTGGCCTCGCCGCGAGGCGCGATCACCGGCTCGGCCAGCTGGAGGTACAGGTGGCCGAACGAGCGGTAGAGGTCCGTGTGCTCCATGCTGGTGGTGGCGGGCAGGAGGATGTCCGCGTAGTCGGCGGTGTCGGTGTGCATCTGCTCGTGGACCACCGTGAAGAGGTCGTCGCGGGCAAGGCCCCGGAGCACGAGGCCGGCGTTCGGGCAGACGGCGGCGGGGTTCGAGTTGTAGACGCAGAGGGCCATCACCGGCGGCCTGAGGTCGGGATCCGTCAGGAGGCGGCCCAGGTGGATCATGTTGAGCGTGCGCGGGGGCGGATCGGGGAGGAGGTCGCGCCGCTCGAGCACGGCGTCCCCGGGGCCGAAGGCACCCGAGCTGGCGAGCAGGGCTCCACCCGCGGGATGAGCGTAGGCTCCGGTGAGCGCGGGCAGGCAGGCGATGGCCCGGCACGTCATGCCGCCGTTCTCGTGGCGCGAGATCCCGATGCCCACCCGGATGAAGGCGGCCTTGGTCCGCCCGTAGCGGCGGGCGAAGGCCACGATCCGCTCGGCCGGGAGTCCCGTGATCTCGGCGACCCGCGCGGGCGGGTAAGCCTGGACGTGGGTCCGCAGCGCCTCGAAGCCGGTCGTGGCCCGCGCGATGTAGGCGTGGTCCAGGAGGTCCTCGTTCACCAGGACGTGCATGACGGAGAGCGCCAGCGCGCCATCGGTGCCGGAGCGGATCATGAGATGCTCGTCCGCCTGCCTGGCGGTCCGGGTCCGGTAGGGGTCGATGCAGACGATGTGGGCGCCACGGGCCCGGGCCTGCTTGACGAGCGTCATCACGTTGATGTGCGTGTAGGCCGCGTTGATCCCCCACAGGACCACGAGGTCGGCGTCGACCATCTGCTCGGCGTCGTTCCCGGCCACGATCCCGACCGTCGCCTTCCACCCGGCATAGGCCGTCGCCACGCAGATCGTGCGGTCGAGCTGGCTCGCCCCCAGGGCGTGGAAGAGCGGATGGCCGGCGCAGTACTGGATCCGGCCGAGCGTCCCGGCATAGGAGAACGGGAGGATCGCCTCGGGACCCCACTGGGCGAGGATGCGGGTCCATCGGTGGGCGATCTCCTCGATCGCGTCCTCCCAGGAGATCCGCTCGAACTCGCCCGCGCCCTTCTCCCCGACCCGCCGCATCGGATAGAGGACGCGGAGCGGCGAGTAGATCCGCTCGGTGTAATCGTGGACCTTGCCGCAGATCACCCCCTGGGTGAAGGGGTGGGCGGGATCGCCGACCACGTCGAGGATGCGCCCGTCCTCGACGGAGACCGAGAGGCTGCAGGCGGACGGACAGTCGTGGGGGCAGACCGAGAGATGGGTCTCCATGACCTCGCTCAACCCTACCACGCCCGGCGAGGCGACGGGAGCCGCTGTCACCCCTTCAGGTTGAAGAGCGTGGCGGCGTTGGCGCCGAGGAGCTTCCGCTTGAGGTCCGGCGAGAGGGAGGCATACATGAGCCGGCCCTCGCCGATGATCCCGGCGACGATCGGCACCATCGCTTCCTCGGGCTCGAAGGTGTAGAAGCACCGGTCGGAGGCGAGGTGCTCGGCCGGATCGCGCGTTCCCGCCGGAAGCTGGTCGGGGAAGAGCTCGTAGTGCTCGTGGAGGCGCTCGGCCAGGTAGGATCGCGCACTCCTTTCCGGTGTCGCGGGACTCACGGGACGAGGACCAGCCGGGCCCCCAGGGCCTGCTGCTCGTCGAGAGGGCCCACCGGCCCGGCCGTGGTCTTGAGCGTCGCCGCCCAGGGCGAGGGTCCCCGGGTCCGCAGCCAGTCTTCCAGCGGCCCCCGCGAGCCGGTCGGAGCCACGAACTCGAAGCGATGGGGACCGATCGAGAGGCCGACCCCGGCGGCGTCGAGGTCGCCACGTCGGACGACCTCCCCCGGGGTCCCGAGGACCGCTGCATACCACGACCGCACGGTCGCGACGTCCTCGACCGCCACCGTCACCGTGGCGATGCCGGTGACGTGGTTCCGATGGCGCGTCTCCCGCGGGACCCGCTCGTCGCGGGGCGTCTCGTCCTGGATCAGGAACGGCGCCACCCCGCGATGACGGCTGCGCGGAATCGACAGGACCCAGTGGAGCGTGTATCCGTCCGGCCGTACCCGACTCAGCGGGCGCGGATCCTGGATGTCCACGCCGGCCCGCCGGAAGGCCGCCGTGTCCGCCGCCAGGTCGTCGGTAGCCAGGCAGAAGTCGACCAGCCCCCCGCCTTGCTGGAGCGGCGCCCACCAGCGGTGCTCGGGGCTCGGCTCGTAGAAGGCGATCAGCTCGAGGTACGCGCCGTCGGCGAAGGCGATGAGGGCGTTGTGGGTGCCGATCGGATGCCGGCCGCCCGGGATCACCGTGAAGCCGAGACCGGCGTAGCTCGCGCTCGCGGTCTGGAGGTCGGGGACCGCGACGACGAGGTGGTCGATCCCGGTCAGCATCGGGCGTCAGCCGCCCGGCGCCGCCAGGGCCGGCGCCACCTCGTCGAGAAAGCGCGTGAGCTGTCCCCGCTGGTCCCACGAGCTGAGGCGGAGCGTGATGTGCTGGAGCCCGGCCTCCGCGTAGGCGCGGAGCGCCGCGATGCACTGTCGCGGGCTTCCGGCGGCGGTCCAGGCCTCCACGAAGGCCGGGGAGAACTTCGTGGAATAGTAGGCGTCGAGAAAGACCCGGCTCTCTTCGAGCGCGGCCTGGCGGTCGTCGTTGATGTTGAGGTTGTGGTAGAGGGCGCTGCCGAGCCGCGCCGGGTCCCGGCCCTCTTCGCGGGCGAGCGCCCTGATGCGCGCCCATTGCGTCCGGAACTCCGCCGGGCTGACCTTGTTGGTCATCCACCCGTCGGCCAGGCGAGCCACGCGGCGATAGTTCCGGTCGACCGCGGCCTCGGAGGCACTGCCGCCCCCTTTCCAGGTGAGCCCCGTGGGATTGCTCGCGATCCAGATGGGGCACGGCCGCTGGACGGGCGGCGGCTCGATGGTCACGCCCTCGAACCGGTAGAAGCGTCCCTGGTGGGAGACACCCGTCTGCCCGAACAGCTCCCGCAGGATCACGATGCCTTCCTCCAGGCGCCCCACCCGCTCGGCCGACCGGACTCCCATGACCGCGTGCTCGAGGGCCTGGGCGGGACTCTGCACGTCGGGGCCGCCGAGGCACACGACGAGCCAGGCCCGTCCGTTCGAGATGGCATCGAGGCTCGCCCACTGATGGGCGAAGAGGACGGGGTGGCGGTGCACGAACGTCGCCAGGCACCCGACGCCCAGGCGGACCCGCCGGGTGGCGCCGGCCAGCGCGCTCAGCAGGGTCATGGACTCGAGCCGGGGCTTGGCCAGGAGGCTGTCGCCGACCCACACCGCGTCGAAGGCACCGGAGGCCTCGGCCTCGACGGCGAGGTCGATGAGGTCGCCCGGCTTGACGATGCCCAGGACCGCGCCCCGGTTGGCCAGGGTGAGCCCGTATGACGCCATGGCTATCGGAGATCTGCCCCGGTCATCTGGGCGTCCCTCGACGCATCGCCCGCGCGGGGCGAGCTGCCGGGTTACTTCGACACACCCCTAGTGACTCCGCGGAACGGCCGGATGGCCGGCGGCGGCGTCCGCGATGAGGTGATCGTTCTCGGCCGGAACCGCCCCGCTGACGCCCACGGCCCCGACGATCCGGCCGTCCTCCACCAGCGGCACGCCGCCTTTACCGAACACGAAGTCGTAGGCCCCGAGCGTCGCCACGTTGCCCGCGAAGAGCAGGCGGCGGGTGAAGCGCTCCTCCAGGTCTTGCGTCGGGGCCCGGAAGGCGGCGGTGGCATTGGCCTTGGCGCGGGCGATTTCCGGCGCGATCCAGATGGCGTCGTCCATGCGCTGGCAGGCCAGCAGGTGCCCGCCCGCGTCGACCACGGCGATCGCCACCTCGAAGCCCAGCGCGCGGGCCTTGGCGATGCCGGCCTCGATGCACTCGTTGGCCTGCCGAAGGGTCAGGCTCATGCTTCCTTCAGGACATAGGCGCGATGAAGTCCCGTCATATACTGCCAGCGCATCTCGGTGGCCTCGCGGACCGCCTCCGCCGCGCGCGCCTGTAGGTCCGGCGTGGTGGCGTACTTCTCCACGATCTCGTAGCCCCGCTCCCCGTGGACCTCGTCGGCCTCGATATGGATGGCGAAGAACTCGACCTCGCGGTCGGTGAACCCGTAGTGGGTCTTGAGCGGCGGCAGGCTCCGCTTGTAGATCCCGGGCACCTGGGATTCGAGCCCGACCAGGAGGCCGGCTGCCGCCTCGGGGAACGGCCGGTGGGCCATCTCGTAGCACCAGGCCGTCAGGGCCCGCGTGGTGGGCAGCTGAATCGTGCCCTCGACCGTCGCCCGGCTCACGCCACAGGCTTCCGCGAAGCGGACGAGCAGATCGATGTGCTTGGTCCCCGCCGCCTCCTCCTCGATGATGTTCCCGAGGAGGAAGTCGCGGGCGTCCGCGTACGGGCACTCGGCGTACACGGCCGCGCACCAGCGCGGGAACTGCGAGACGTACTGGTAATGCTGGGCAGCCCACCCCCCGAGCTGGGGTCGCGTCAGCGCGCCCTTGACCCACTCCTCCGTGAAGGGGTTGAGACGGCTGTGTCGGGCATTGACGGCGGCTTCCAACGCTTTGCGAAACGCGCTCGGCTCGGCCATGGATGGATCCTCACTCGACGGCGACAGGCTGATTGCACCTCGCGGGACGGCCCGGGAGCAGGCCGATCTTAGTCCCTCGCCGACGGAGGGGTCAAGGGCGGGGCACGCCGCACGTACTCGTAGCCGTGCCGCAGCCACTTCAACGCGCGCGAGAGCTCGCCCGGGTCGGCGACGTCGCACTCGATCCAGCCCCGCGCGGCGAAGCGGCGGTGTGGCCGCACGCCGGTCCCGGCCAGGGCCCGGACCTGATCGCTCCGGGAGAGGCGCACCCAGAGGTCGTGGTCCTTCACCCGGACCGGGTAGCAGCCGAAGAGGTGCTCTCCCACGAAGTAGCCCCAGCGGCCGAACATGGGCGTGATCCGCACGCCCTCCCAGGCCCCCACGACCTGGTTGAGGGCGGCGCCGACGCCCTCCCCGCCCCGCCGGAGCGCCCGGCGGTCTCGGCGGGGACGCCCGGTGCCGCGCGGGAGGGCGAGTCCCCGCCTCCGTCGCGGCTCGGTCACCGTCCGGGGCCGCCGTCGGTCGGATAGATCTGGCGGTAAGCGAACCGCGCCCGCTCCCCGGCTCCGCCGAAGCGCGCCTCGTAGTCGCGCGTCATCGCGCGCAGCGTGTCGGAGGCCAGGAACGACCGCAACGATTCCTCCGAGTCGAACTCGTAACAGACCATGTACTGCCACGGCTCGGTGCCCGCGTGGGGAGTGTCGAGCGGGATCGTCCGGTAGCGCCGCATCGCCGTGCAGCCGGGCACCCGGGCCGCCTCGGCGGCCCGCACCGTGTCGTACCACTCGTTGAACGCGGTCTCGAGCTCGGGGGTGATGGTCGCCTTGACGACGAAGAGCGCCGGACCGGCCAATGCGCGGGCCTTCAGCGCATCGCGGCGGGCGCCGCGGCGATCAGCTCCAGAAGCGTGTCACCCACGCGCTCGACGTCGACCCCCGCCCACGGGTCCGCCGCCTCGACGCCCGCCCCCGCCAGCGCGACCACGTGGGGGCACTCGCCGGGCGGCCCGCCGGGCGCCCACCGGCGAGGATCGGTCGGGCCGAACAGGACGAGCGTGGGGCAGCCGACTGCCGCCGCCAGGTGGCTCAGACCGGAGTCGTTTCCGACGAAGCCACGGGCGACCTCGCAGAGCGCGGCGAGCCGCGTCAGCGGCCAGTCGCGCGCGACCCGAACCTCGGGCACGCCGCCTCCACCGACCAGACGCGCCGCCACCGCGGTATCCGCGGGACCGGTCACCAGGACCGCCGGCACGCCGGCCGTCTGGAGGCGACGGGCCAGCACGCCGTACCCGGGCCACGCTTTCGCCGGGTGGCCCGCACCGGGATGGAGCACCACCACCCGGTCCCGGGCCAGGCCACGCGCGGCGAGCCAGGCCGCCGCCCACGCACGGTCGGTGGGCTCGACCCGCAGCCGGACGGGCGGGAGGTGCGCCGGCACCGGACCCCACGGCGCGAGTGTCTCGAGCAGATGGCGGCTCGCATGCCGCGGCGTGCTCGGAGACGGCGTGGCGCGTCCGATGACCAGGGGCCGATGGAGCCTCGTCTCGAGGCTCAGGAGGTGCCCACGGTAGGTCGGATCCGCCGCGCCGAACCACGAGACGATCGCGTCGTAGCCGGCCAGATCCTCGAGGAGCGCGTGATCGGGCTCCGCGACGAACAGGCGGTGGAGCCCGAGGCGGTCGAAGTCGACCGTCTCTTCGACGTATCCGGAGCCCTCGAGCAGCCCGGCGAATCGCGGCGCCGTGGCCAGGACACGCATGAGGCCTTCCTCGAGCGTCCCCAGGTGAGCCAGCGCCGGGAGAGCCAGCAGGACGTCGCCGAGCGCGCCCGGGTGGATGACGAGGCAGCGCGGGCGCCGCGTCACGGGGACGAGCGGCTGCTGGCCGCGGGGTAGCGTGCGGACGGAGGAGCCAGGAGCGCGAGCCGATCGAGGAGCCGCACGCCGAGCTGACCACTCCACCAGCCGAGGATCGATCCGCCCAGCACGTCCGACACGAAGTGGGCGTTGAGGAGGACGCGGGAGACGCCGACCCCGCCGGCGATGGCCAGCCAGATTCGGCGGCGCGCCGGCACCGCCTCCGCGAGCGCCGCCGCCACCGCGAAGGCCGTGGTGGCGTGCCCCGACGGGAAGCTCTGGTAGCGCGCGTCCCACAGGCATGGGGAGTGGAAGAACCCGCCCCACGCCGACCCGGCGGGCCGCGAAGCGGGCGCCCCCACCGTGTCCACGCCCCACCCGTCCACGAGCCGTGGTCGCGCCCGACAGGTGACCCGCTTCACCACGTGACCGGCCAGGTTGCCGAGCCCGATCCCCACGATCCCGCCGAGGCTGGCCCGGATCAGCGGGAGGTCCGCCGTCCGGTAGCCCACCAGCGCGAGCGCTCCGAGGAGCCCGGTGGCCATCCAGCCCGTCCCGAGCAGCGTGAAGCCGTTCGACACGAGCCGCAGCTCGTGCGAGATGACGTAGCGGAAGGTGAAATCGTGGATCGCCACGTCGAGCGGCAGGGCCATGACCAGCGCCAGGAGAGTCACGGCCAGGCCACGCGCGCGCCCGGCCCGGCTGAGCCACCGCATGGCCCTCACTAGCACCCGCGCCGCCGTCGTGTCAAGCGCTCGACCCCGCTGTCTGTCGACCCCGCTGTCGAATCCAGGGTGTAATGGCACTCGTCTAGGGAATCCGCTTGCGCGATCGCGTGCGCGCGAGGCGGCTACAGCCTCGAGCCTGCTCTTGAGCGGTCCGTGGTGATCGAGACCGTGTACTCGCTGCCGGGGATCGGTCGGCTTCTGGCGGCGGCCGTCCTCCGCCGTGACTACCCCATGATCCAGGGCGGCCTCCTGGTGACGGCGGCCGGCTTCGTGCTGCTGAACCTGCTGA